>CALMAR010000074.1 GCA_937859855.1 uncultured Kineosporia sp. | reverse complement strand
GGCCGTACTCCTCCTGCTCCGCGTCATCCTCCAGGGCCATGAAGACGTTCATCGTTTCAGTGCCGGGATCGGCACTGAAGCCGTCGATCGACATGAAGCAGGAAAGAACGAGCGGCCGCATCGGAGTCTCCTAATGAGAACTGAATAAGTCAGAAACCAGGATGACACGCGGCGGGTCATCGTCTCCTTCCGAAGATTTCCATTGCCACATGTTCCGGTCGAGGGCATTGGACGATCAGAAGTGCCTTGGCAACCCGGACACGATTCGCGCTTCCCTGAGGCTCGCAAATTGGCTTGCCTGGCGGTCTTAATCTTTGTACGCGTGCTCAAGTTGGACCCGGTCGCTGCCCGATCGTCCTGACCTTGAGCCGGATAATGCTCAGATGGCCGCGAGTGCACTCGACGACGGACCGTTCTTTCACGGCACCTGGGCACGTCTGCAGATCGGGGACCGCTTGACCGCGGGACATTCTTCCAACTACCGGCCTGACGTCATCATGAACCACGTGTATTTCACCGCCCTGCGCGATGGAGCGGGCCTGGCCGCTGAGCTGGCCGCCATGCTGGGACCGAAAGACGCGCAGCCGCACGTCTATGTCGTCGAGCCCTCCGGCCCATTCGAGAACGACCCGAATGTCACCGACAAGAAGTTCCCCGGCAACCCCACGCGCTCCTACCGCACGAGCTACCCAGTGGTCATCAGGGAGGAGGTCACCGACTGGACGCGACAGACTCCTGATGCCCTTGAGGCCTGGCGTGAGCGGCTGTTAAGGCTGCGTGAGAGCAACGCCGAGATCATCAACTAGTACTGCGGATCAGCAGACCGGGGCCCGCGGCCGTGCGGATCACCCGCAATCCGCACAGGCATGTCGCCGATCGATCACGCCGCGATGAGCAGGCAATTCGTCACCCGGATCTAGCCGCTGACCGAGGGCATTCGTATCCGACCTGCCGCTGCGCGGGAGCACGCGGATTGACCGGCCCTCGGTCCTTGGCTGATCGCGCGTCGTTAGATTTTGAGGCCGGTCTTCTCCAGGATCAACCGGGCTGCGCTGTTCCTGGCCACGTCCTTGCTTGAGTCGGACAACGGCTCGGCGATGGTCACCGCGCCTTGCGGTCCGAAGACTTTCATCTTGCCTGCGCCCGCGCGTTCCACCTCGCCACCCGCTTTTTGGATCTTCTTGACCAGGTCCCGAGCAGCGGCGGAGCGCCAACGTTCAGCCATGCTCCCAGCCTAGATCCACGGCTGGGCGACCATGCATGTGCCGTCCCTCGCGCGGCAGCCAGACTCCGGTCCGGTCCCACTCCTCATCGCAAACCTCGTCGCGGTCTTCCTCCTCGTCCCACCTGGACGGGTCCGGGGCTGACCTCGCGCGACCAGGTCATCCTCACCCTGCTCGGCCGGCACAAGACCCCGACCACCAGCCAAATCGCTGCGGGCGCCTGGCCAGCACCGCGACCGCCCGCAACCGGCTCTACCGGCTTCGGCGGGCTGGCTGGATCGATCGGTTCATCCCCGTCCGCGGCGGCCGGGCTCTTGGCGCGCACTGGGCGCCCGCCCAGCGCCCACGCCGGCGCTCGGTGGGCAGTCCAGCACACGCGGTTCTGGTTGATTATCCCAAGGTCTGAAGTGCTACGGCTGGCCTGGCATCGACATGACCGCCGCGTGGGTGCACCAGCAGGGCGCTGATGATGCAATTGCGCACGTGAACGGCATTGAGGGCGCCCAGGTGACTTTGGCCAATGGGTGCCGGTTGAGTCTGGTGAACGATCTGGATCCCGTGACACCCGTCTGGTACGTCCTGCTGGGCATTTCCGGCAGCATTGAGTGGCAACTCCAGCTGCCGGCCGATCTCCGGCTGTGGCCTCCGCTGGTCCCCGTGACGGGCAGCATCGCAGCCGTACCCGCGCTGCAGGGCATCCGTTCAGGCCTTCTGCTGCTCGACACTCGCGACTTCTCGTGGCGCTGGACGACTCCGGATGACGAGGCCGGATATCACGTTGAGGTCATTGACGACACTGTCTTGGTGGTCCGCCACGGGATCAACGGCGCGGTCACCCGATTCGGCCTCGACCCAGACGGGCAGCTCACAGATCCGATCGACCTGCAGACCGGCAGTCTGCAGACGCAGTCATCCGTCCATGCCTGGGACGTCGACGACGGACGACTCAACGGCATACTCACGCTCCCCTATTCTCCCGCCGCGGCGCGGCTACCGCTGATCGTCGATCTGCACGGCGGCCCCGCACCCGGACTGCGAATCGGACACGACGCGCAAGGCGATGATCTAGCCGCCCTGTGGTGCGCCGCCGGCTACGCCCACTGGCGACCGGAATACCGCAGCAGCGGCGCGCTCGGCCGAGCGGCCATGTGGGACCAGTACCGCGACCGTCGATCAAGCAGCCATGACAAGGAGATCGACGACGTCTGCAGCGCCATAGCGGCCATCTCCACTCACCCCAACATCGACGCCGGACAGACAACTCTGATCGGATTCAGCTACGGCGCCTACTTGGCGAACCGGATCGCGACCGCCGGGGCACATCCCTTCCGCCGCATCATTTGCTGGGAAGGTATTGCCGATCCCCGAAGACTTGACCCGCAGGACCTGGCGTTGCACTCACGGTGGCTCGGCGCCACCCCAGCCGGCGCCCCAGACGCCTGGGCCCAGACAGCCCCAGCGGCCTTTGCCTCACGGGTCGACGTGCCGATCCTCCTGCTGTACGGCTACCAGAGCCAAGCCGCCGGCCACGGACGGGCCTGGTTCCACACACTTCAGGCGGCGGGCAAGAACGTCACGATGCGGATCATCGACAACGAGCAGCATGTGTTTACCCGCACCGGCCGGCAGGCGCTGGTCGGCGCCGCAGCCCACTGGCTGACCAGCGGTCAACACTGATCAGCCGTAACGCAGACCGGTCCAGAGATCAGGCGGCCACTTTCATGCTGTGCGGCTCGATCAGGCCGATTTCAACACGAGAGAAATCCATACATGACTTCAAGACACAGCCGGGTTCACCGACCGGCACCGGTTCGCGTCCTGGACCGGCACAGCGCCCCTGGATGCATCCTCCGGTGAGCACATCCAGCACTTTTCACGCTGGGGCTGCGTCTTCGACAGCACGCACCGATGAAAGCGCCGGGCCAGCCACCCAGAGGTCAGACTGTCTCGACCTCGATGCTGTCCTCGGCGGTGACTCCGAGAGCAACGAGGGAGTCCTTGGCCAGTTCGGCGAGCCCGCCGAGCTCACCCTCGGGCGCACTGGCCCGGTACATGGGTGCGCCTTTGCCGAAGGCGTATTCGGCGTACCCAGGGTCGGCGGGACTCAGCCAGCCGAGCCTGCGTAGCTGCTGATCCGCATCCGCGGAGATCTCCCACGGACCACCCCACGCGGATGAGCCGACACACTCGGCGTAGATGGTGCCGGGGTCGGCGCCGGCCGCGAACTGCACGTAGCGCAGGTTCGCGTATTCCGGTATCGGGGCGACGCCGATGCGGCCGAGGAGCTGCCGGAGGCGTCCCGGCTCGCGATTCGGCGCCATCGGTGTGGTGGCGGTCTGCGGCTCGGACACGATGACGGCGTCGGCCTGATGCGCCACGAGGGCCTGCAGGGCCGTGACGATGCGCTCGTGGAGCGGTGGCCGGAGCGGGTCGGGTGTCATCCAGAGATCTCCATCGGTGCAGGCAGGCCGGTGAGCACATCGACGAACCGCTGGTACAGCGTGGTGGCGGTGACGGGACCAAGCTGGGTCTGGCCGGAGTGGGGGCTGATCTCCCGATGGCCCTGCGCGGTGTTGACCACGGTCATGGCAACGTGAGCGCCAGCGACGAGCAGGTCTGCGTCCCAGGCGAGTGCGGCACCGGCCGCAGCCAGTGCGGCGGCGCGTCGATCGCCGTCGTCCGAGAACAGATCGTCCGCCACCCGGCGAGGCAGGTGGGTCGCCGGTGGAGCGGCGGGCCGATCAGGCGGTGGAACTGGGACGGGCGCCAGGCGAGCCCACTGGGCGAGTGTCACCGGCAGCATCCCGGACGCGATCAGGCGGAGCTCGGCGAGCCCCTCGCCGCCGTCCTCGAGCGGAACCGCTGTCACGGTGACGCGGGGACAGACCCAGGCCCGGTGGATCACCAGGCGGCCGGCGGTGGCCAGCACGCAGTTCACCTGGGCGGAGGACTCCCGGATCGGACGAATCACCATCTCGTGGTCTTGACTGTCGTCCGTTAGGAGACTTTCGAGTCCGGCTCGTGTGTAACGGATAGCCGACGTAGGCAGCTCGCTCATCGTGTCACGCTCGGATCGGCACATCGCAGCGAACCGGCGATGGCCGGGAAGAGCAGCGCGAGCAGGCCATACCGAGCGGTGGCGACCGTGCAGGTAAGAGTATGGCCGATGTCGCCGGCCACGGTGACCCATTGCTCCATCGTGACGGGAACGTCGCCCGGCGCGACGTGATGCGCCAGCCGCCGCGCGCCCCGGCCCCCGCAGATGACGGCGGGCTCAAAGTCGATCAGGTGATAGTCGCGCAGGGCGTCTGGAAAGGCGCGCTCGGCGCGGGACTGCCAGTCCTGCAGGTTTTGCCCGGCGAGCGGGCCCAGTGTCAGGACGACGTTCGCCCGGAAGCCATCGGGACCGGCGAACGGCTCTAGTGCGATCACGGCAACGTCCGGCACCGGATCGAGGTACACCACCCAGGCCGCTGGCAGCCCAAGCCGGACGCCGCTGGACCGATGGGTGATCGCCCGCAGCCCATCACCAGGCCGGGCATCGGCGGACGGCGATTCGCCGGCGCCGGTCACGGTCGCCGGAGACTCAGAGCCCAAGGTGATGCCCCAGGCCAGAGATCTCCTTCTTACCCCAGTCCGCGGCACCGCCGACGTATTGCTTGGCGTGGTCCCCGACCCAGGTGCCAGCTTCCGACCCTGCGAAGCCACCCACCAGACCGCCGACGGCACCACCGACCACCGTCCCGGCGCCGGGAAAGATCGCAGTGCCAATGGCTCCGCCAAGGGCAGCTCCACCCTCGGCTCCAGCCCAGGCTCCGGCACCGGTTGCCACGCCCATCGTGGCTGCCCGGCCGATCTTGTTGGTGGTGTCGATCGAGGAGTCATGACTGTCGGCCGACCACTCTCCCCATACGCCGGAGGCAACGGTCAGGCCGATGCCTACTCGGCCAACCCATTCGCCGGTGGTGTTCCACCTGGCCCGCTGTGCAGCTTGGTACGGGCCGGCATGCCACGACGAGTCGTTGAAGGAGTACTTGAACCGTTCCCAGGGACTGAGATTGGCTCCCACCGGCCCAAACCGGTTTCCGATGCGTGCCTGGAAGCGGCCGTAGACCGCCTTCGACATCCAGTCGGTCGCAATGCCCAAGCCCGTTCCGGTTAGGCCGAATCCCCACAACAGATCAGCGATGACGTCGTGGCCCTGGGGCGGCAGGAAGCCAAGACCGCGGAGCAGCCCGGGTAGCCAGCCCGGGACGGCCAGCCCGTCAGTGCCACTGCCGCCGGCGAGGAAGGACAGGCTCAGCGGGGAACTGCCAAGCGGCCCAGCCGCGCTGCGCACGAGGCCACCGATCTGCGCCTCGATCGCGGTCCGGGCGTTCCGGGCAGCAGTATCACGGGCGTGGACCGCGGACTCCAGCCGGCTCTGGGCCTGGCTCAGGCTGGCGGGGTCAGCCGCGAGACGAAGGGCCGCGTCGGACTCCTCTTGCGCGAACGACAGTTGCCGCGCGTAGGTGAACAGGGTCCCCGAGACGGTCTCAAACCTGTCCCTGATCCGAGCCAGTTCGCCGGCCAAATCATCGATCTGGCCAGCGAAGGCTCGTCCGGCGTCAGCATCCCAGTGGTCACGGCCGGCCACCGACTGGACGAGGCTGGCTTGAGTCTGCACCTGCTGGGCGAGCGAGCCATAGCGACGAGCAAGTGTCTGCACGACCAGCGGCTCACCGGGCACGGGATCGCTCGCCGCCAGCGGGCGCCAATCCACGGCACGACTCACCGAACCACCTGCTGGGCTGCCGCGGCCAGACGCTCGTCGAGCAGCCGGTACGACGTGGCCGCCGTGGTCGCCACCGATCGAGCGTGGGCGAGGCTCGCAACGACCTGCGTCTGCTGGAGCTGCCACGACGACACGAACTGGGAGAGTGTCGCGGCGACTCCGGCGTCGCCGAGTGCCGCAGCGTCAGCCGCACCGGCGGTCAGGTCCCCGACGGCGGACGAAGCTCCGCCCACCCGGCTCGCGGTTTCTTCGAGCGCAACGACCGAGACGGTGACATGGTCAGCCATGCTGCGTCCAGCTCATGGATCGCGCCTGGAATGCTTCCGCCAACGTGCGTCCCCCGCCTCCCACCTGATCTCCCAATTCAGGTCAGAGAACGGTACCTGGCGAAGCGTGACCATGTACACGAATGAACCGCTCTGAGTTTCCAGGCGGTTCGAGGAGGCAATCGGCCTGAGCCAGGGCATCGTCCGGCCCGGCGCCTACCGGCTGCTCGCCGATGGGAACAAGTCATTGACGTGCCGCCCAAGCAGTCGGGCCGGGCGCGGGTTTTCGCCAGGTCATCGAGCAGCAGGAGAAGGTCCTGAAACCTGGAACGACTTTCGCGGCGACCCCGAAGCTGCCTACGAGCGGCTGCTGCGGGATCTGCACGCTGTCCCGATCAAGCGACTCATCAGATCAGCAGGCGAGACTGCGCAGGTTCACCTGCGTACTATCGATGGCGTGACCGAACCCACCACCGCCCCTCCCGCCGTCGAGGTCGCGGCTGTGCTCGTCGTCGCCGTCGGTCGGCTGCGCCGCCGGCTGCGGG
>CALMAR010000073.1 GCA_937859855.1 uncultured Kineosporia sp. | reverse complement strand
CTACCACCTGGCCCGCCCGCAGCACCACGGCGTGCTCGCAGGCCTGCACCGCCAGATCCAGCAGGTGGGTGGAGATCAGTACGGCTGTGCCCTGTCCGCGCAATTCCTTGACCAGGCTCAAGGTGGCTTCGACGCCAAGCGGATCCACCCCGTCGAACGGCTCGTCCAGCAGTAATACGGGTGGTTCGTGCAGGGCAGCCAGCAGCACTGACAGACGCCGGCTCATGCCGTGCGAGAACCCGGCGGTGACCCGGTCGGCCGCCTCAGCCAGGTCGAACCGCTCGAGCAGGTCACGGGCGCGGACCTGCCACCCAGTCAGTCCGCGCAGCCGGGCGGACAACTGCAGGTGTTCCCAGGGGGTGGCCCGGGGAATCAGGCCGCCGACGTCCGGGCAGTATCCGGTCAGCCGCTTCACTTGCAGTGGATCGCGGCTGACGTCGGCGCCGCAGATCAGTACCGATCCGGTGCTGGGCGGCAGCACTCCGGCCAGCACCCGCAGAGTGGTCGATTTGCCGGCTCCATTGCGGCCGGCCAGGGCCAGCGCCGCACCCGGCTCAGCCTGGAGACTGACGCCGTCCACCGCTGAAACCGGCCCGTACCGGACGCCGAGCTCGCGAACATCAACCAGCACATTCCCAAGACTAGGGATGGATCGGGCTCAGCCGGGCGTTCCCGCCGGTTTGGGTCCGCTGTACAGATCCTCGACGTCGCTCGCGAACTCCTTCAGCACCACTGATCGCTTCAGGCTCTGCTTGGGGGTCAGCTGACCGTCCTGTTCAGTGAAGTCGACCGTCAGCACGCCGAACCGGCGAATCGACTCCGGCTTGCTCACCTGCTGGTTGGTGTCGTCGACGGCGTGCTGCAGTTCGGCCAGCACGTCCGGGTCCCTGGAAGCCTCGGTCACGTTGAGCGAAGGCTTGCCGTGGCTGGACAGCCAGCCTGGCAGCATGTCGGCGTCTAGCGTGATCAGGCAGGAGATGAACGGCCGCTGATCGCCGACCACGATGCATTGGGAGATCAGCGGGTGCGCCCGGAGCCGGTCCTCCAGGATCGCCGGGATCACGTTCTTTCCCCCGGCGGTCACGATGATCTCTTTCTTCCGGCCGGTGATCCGGACGAATCCGTCGTCATCGATCTCACCCAGGTCACCGGTGGTGAACCAGCCATCCGGGCTGATCGCCTGCTGGGTCGCCGCCGGATTCTGGTAGTAGCCGGAGAGCACGCCCACGCCGTGCACCTGCAGTTCGCCGTCCGGTGCCACCCGCACACCGACGCCGGGCAGCGGCTGCCCGACCGTGCCGATCCGGTTACGGGTGGGGGTGTTGACGCTGACCGGCGCGGTGGTCTCGGTCAAGCCCCAGCCCTCCATGATGGGAAGTCCGATCCCCCGGAAGAAATGGCCCAGCCGGGCTCCCAGCGGCGCGCCACCGGAGATCGAAGCGTCCAGCCGGCCACCGGTGGCGGCTCGTAGCCTGGCGTAGACCAGCCGATCGAAGAGGGCGTGCTTGGCCCTCAGGGCCAGCCCCGGGCCGCCGTGGTCCAGGGCTTCGCTGAAGGCGATAGCAGTGGCCGCGGCCTGGGCGAAGATCTTTCCCTTGCCGCCGGCCTGGGCCCTGGCCTCCGCGCCGTTGTAGATCTTCTCGAACACCCGGGGCACAGCCAGCAGGAAGGTGGGGCGGAACGTGCCCAGGTCCTCCAGCAGGTTGTTCACCGTTGGGGTGTGGGCCAGGGTCGAGCGGTTCATCAGGCACAGGACCTGAACGAACCGGGCGAACACGTGCGCCAGCGGAAGGAACAGAAGCGTGCTCTTGCCGTCGGCGATCATGTCGCCGAAGGTCTCCCGCGCGCCACGGGACAGCCCGATGAAGTTGCCGTGAGTCAGCTGGCAGCCTTTGGGACGGCCGGTGGTTCCGGACGTGTAGATCAGCGTCGCGATCGATCCGGAGTGCAGGCTGGCCCGGCGCTGCTCCAGTTCATCGTCGGTGATCTGCTCACCGCGCCGGGTCAGGGTGGCGATCGCCTCGTCGTCGATCACCCAGATCTCCCGCAGGGCGGGCAGATCCGCCCGCAGCCCGCGGACCGATTCCGCATGCTTGGCCGACTCCACCATGATCGCGGTGGCGGCGGAATCCTCGAGGATCCAGCGCAGCTGCTCATTCGACGAGGTCTCGTAGACCGGCACCGTGACCGCACCGGCGAACCAGATGGCCAGGTCGGTCAGGGTCCACTCGTATCGGGTTCGGCAGAGCAGGGCGACCCGGTCGCCCGGCGCCACTCCGGCCGCGATCAGGCCCTTGGCCACTCCCTGGACCTGGATGAGCAACTGCGAGGCGGTGAGGATGTTCCAGGTGCTGCCGTTCGGCACGGCGATCGAGGGAGAGCCGGGCACCTCGCGGGCGTTGGTCACGATCGCGTCGGTCAGGTTCTCGGCGGGGTTGATCGGAGTGCGGGCCGGGACGTCGATCTCGCGCATGATCCGACCCTAAGGCAAGCGAACGGCAAACTCGGTGGGCCAAAACGGGACTGATCGGATCGGCGCCAGGTTGCGGCCCGGCCGGATCTCAATGTCCAGTTGGAACCGGCCGAGACATCCCGGTGATGAGCAACCGGCCACCTCCGCCCGGGTCTGGGGCCACCGCCGCAGCGTCCGGCCGATGCGCGCACTGCGGTGCCCGGCTGACCGCTGCGGACCAGTGGTGCGGCCTCTGCCACATGCCGGTCCACTCCGATCAGTCTGCTGATCAATCTGCTCATCAATCTGCTGATCGGGCCGCCGGTCCAGCAGACGCGGCCACGGCCGCCGAGATCCCCGCCCAGCGGCCGGCCGGTGAACTGGTGAGTGAGCCGGAAGGCTCACTTCCAGGGCTGGATTCCGAGCCGGGTCCGGGGCTCACCGGCGAGCGGATCGATCGCCTGCTGGCCCGGCTGGCGCAGGACGAGAGGGCTCCGGTTCCGACGGCCTATCTCGGACCTCTGGCTACCTTGCACGGCCGGGCCAGCGGCCTGCTGCTGGCCGGCGTGCTGACCGTGCTCCTGCTGGCCGGTGGGTTGCTGGCGCTCTACGTGCTTGGCCGCTTGATCTGATCGGGGTCCTCGCCGAGAGGGCTCCCAACCCATCTGAGCTTGGACGACAGCGTTGGCGGTAGCCTCTCGGCAGGAACCTGGCCCGTGCCCAGCGGGTCAGACCGCAGGTTCCCCGCCGGAAGGGCGCGCATCATGGCCGATCGCACCGAGTCGAGCATCGCTGTCGCCGCAGCCCCCGCCGCGGTGATGGAGATCATCAGCGACTTCGAGGCCTACCCCGAGTGGACCGGTGCGGTCAAGGAAGTGTGGGTGCTCGATCGCCTTCCTGACGGCCGGGGCAAGCGGGTCAAGTTCAACCTGGACGCCGGTGCGATCCGGGACACGTACACGCTGGACTACAACTGGGATCTTGCCGCCGCCGGAACCGGCTCGCTGTCCTGGACGCTGGTCGAATCGACCGTGCTCAAGTCGATGGAAGGCTCCTACGAGCTGGCCGGTGCACCCGGGGGCACCGCGGTCCGCTACACCCTGGCCGTGGACCTGCGCATCCCGATGCTCGGAATGCTCCGGCGCAAGGCCGAGAAGGCCGTCATCGACACGGCTCTGAACGAGCTCAAGAAGCGCGCCGAGGCCTGAGGATCCCGCCATGAGGCTGGTCCTGTTCACCGGCAAGGGAGGCGCCGGCAAGACCACCATGGCGGCAGCCACCGCGGTGCACGCGTCCCGCTGCGGCCTGCGCAGCCTGGTGCTGTCGGCCGATCCGGCGCACTCGCTGGCCGGCGCCTTCGGCCAGGAGCTCGGGCATTCCCCGCGCCAGCTCGAGCCGAAACTGTTCGGTCAGCAGATCGACCCGCGCCAGCGCGGCGAGCAGGCCTGGGAACAGGTGCAGCCGCATCTGTTCTCAGTGCTGGATCAGCTCGGCGTCGATCCGCTGGCCGGGGCCGAACTGACTGAACTGCCGGGCGTGCAGGAGATCCTGACTCTGCTGGCGGTGTGTGACCAGGTCCGGTCCGGCAATTTCGATCTGGTGGTGATGGACTGCCCGCCATCCGCTGAGACCCTCCGGCTGCTCTCGGTCCCCAGTGCGCTGAACCGGTATCTGGCCCGGCTGCTGCCGATGGAACGCCGGATCGCCCGCATCGTCGGCGCGCGCCAGGAGCGCACCCGTTCCGGTCTGCCGATGCCCTCGGATGCGGCGGTGGAAGCCGCTGAAACCCTCGGCGCCCAGCTGCGGGCCGTGGACGAGGTGCTGCGCTCGGATCAGACCTCGGTGCGGCTGGTGATGACCCCCGAATCCGTGGTGCTCAGCGAGACCCGGCGTACCTGGACGGCCCTGGCACTGCACGGCCACACCGTGGATGAGGTGATCGCCAACCGGGTGTTGTCCAGCGCCGGGCCGCCAGCTGATCAGTGGCGAGCCAACTGGGCCCGGTCGCATCACCGGGTGCTGGCCGAAGCCAAGGCTTCGTTCGCGCCGATTCCCTTACGGTACTGTGACTTTGCCGCGTGCGAGCCGGTCGGCGCAGGTCCGCTGGGTGATCTGGCGGTCTCATTGCTGGGTCCGCCGTCCGCGGCCGGGGCGGCCCAGCTGGTGGCGGCACCAGTTGGCGGAGAACGCGGCGGCTCGTTCGACGTGCGCCGCGACCGGGAGGGTTTCGTGCTCCGGTTGCCGGTGCCATCGGCTCACCATGCGGAACTCGACCTCGGCCGCCGGGGGGATGATCTGGTGGTGACCTATTTCGGGCAGCGGCGGGTGCTGGCTCTGCCGAGCGCGCTGCAGCGATGTGTGGTGCAGGGAGCGACGCTGCGAGACGGTGCCCTCGCGGTCCGGTTCGTGCCGGACCCGCAGAAGTGGCGCCGAGAGTGGCTGAGCCGATGACCGCCGCACCGGATCAGGAGCCGCTCCGAAGCGGCCAGTGGGTGGCCGCCGGGGGCCGGCTGTTCCAGATGCTCCGCCAGGCGGCCGAGAAGATGGGCGAAGCCGGCGCTGGTCGCCAGAACGGTCAGGCCGGTCCACAGTCGCACAGCCATCTGAGCAGCCATCTGAGCAGCCATCTGAGCAGCCATCTGGGCGAAGCGGAGAGCCAGTACTGCCCCGTGTGCCAGGGTCTGGCCCTGGTTCGCCGTGGCGGGCCGGACCTGCTGGACCAGGTGGCCGAGTTCACCGCCGGCCTGGCCGCGGCGCTGCGCGCGGCTGACCATGCTGACCATGCTGACCATGCTGATCGGGGCGGGCAAGCTGATGCCCTGGATCTCCAGCCGCCCAGCGGCCGGGTGCATCGGCTGGACTTCACCGGCAAGCTGGCAACGGCTGGTCCAGCCGAAGAGCCTCTCATTCCGCCGATGGTGCGGATCGACATCACCGAATGACCGTGTGATTGGAGCGACGTGACAAGCGCTAGCACGGGCCAGGCCACGCCGCCGCCGCCGTCCAGGGGACCGTCCGACGTGGCGTCCAGTCTGCCGCCAGCCATGCCCTCCGGCGGCCTGGCCATAGGGGTGGACGTCGGTGGTACCAAGATCGCCGCAGGCATCGTCGACCTGGAGGGCCGGATTCTGCACCGGGTCAGGGTTGCCACTCCGGACACCGTGGCAGGCATCGACGAGGGCATCGCCGGTGCCGTGCTGACGTTGCTGAGCCAGGCGACGCCGAGCCTGTCCGGACCGCTGGCGAGCGCCGTCGCGGGCATGGAGACACCCTCAGCCAAACATCTGGTGACATCGACCGCACCCGCGATTGCGGGCCCCGGAGCGTCCAGCCCCCCGGCGCCCTCCGGGGCGCCCGACCGGCAGTCCTCTGC
>CALMAR010000072.1 GCA_937859855.1 uncultured Kineosporia sp. | reverse complement strand
GTAAGCTCAAGCTGCGGCGATCCCCGTGCCGACGTCAGGTCTGGCGGTCGCGCTGCGAACAGAGGCATCATGCGGACACCCAACGGTCATGACCCCGGCGCTTCCTTCGGCTTCATTCATTCAATGCGTTCGTCAATCCCCGCGCCCGTCATCTCGTTCCGGCTCATCGCCGACGTCACCCGCGTAAACCGCCGCAGTATCACGTAACGATGTCGAGCACGGTTTTCTCCAACGACGTCGAGCCGCGCGCCGAGCGACTGACCTTCGCCACTCTGGTCTACCCCGTCCTTCGCTACCGGTCGGCCGCGATCGTCGCCTTCTGCTGCATCTTCGGCGCGGCGGTGGTGGCCGCCAGCGGCCAGGCCGTCTTCGCGGCCGACGATCTGCCGGCGCTGCCCGGGGACCGGATCTATCAACTCTGGCTGATCGACCGGGCCGGCATCCACTCCAGGGGAGTGATCGACCTTTCCGGCGGCAGTGGGCAGGAACTGGTGCAAGGGGTCAGCCGCGGATCCAGCCTGGCCGTCTCGGTCGAGCCTGAGGGTGGCTCCAAGCAGCCCACCACGAATCCGATCCTCACTCTCGAGGTATGAGCAGCATCAGACCGGGCCGCAAGCACGTCTGAGTTCCGCTCCTGGTCCACGGTTTGCCGTGAAATCGAGGCGGTGGCCGTGGTGTGCCGAGCTGGGGTGCGGCCGTCGCTGGGGTAGCCTTGGCGCAGCACCCGGTATATCCGCGGTCCAGGTTCGGTCGATGCGGTCTAGGCAGGATGCCGAGTGCCCCTTCGGTCACCACCAGCCTGTGGCGGCAGTGGGCCTGGCAGCGGGACGAGGCGCTAGGTACCCACACCGCGCGCGAGCGCCGTCCCAGCTTCCCTATCTGCCACAAGAGCTTTCAGATCACGAGCCGGCCTGAACACTTGAGCCGGACGTTGGTCTCGCCTGCTCTGGAGGAGACCATCTCATGAATACCAAGATTCGCCTCGGCCTTGCTCTGGGCACGGCTGTGGTGGCGACTGCCGGGGTGTCCGCCTGCGGTGGCAGTGACGCCAGGAGCACCGGCAGCTCCGGCGGCGCTTCGGCCCCGGCGAGCGCGGCTCCAGCCGCCAGCCTGGTCGGCCCGGGCTGTGCGGCCTATGCGAAAGCTGTTCCGTCCGGCGCCGGTTCGGTGGCGGGGATGGCTCAGGCTCCGGTCGCGACCGCGGCCAGCAACAACCCGATGCTGAAGACTCTCGGCTCTGCCGTCTCGGGCAAGCTGAACCCCAACGTCAATCTGGTGAAAACGCTCAACAGTGGCCAGTTCACGGTTTTCGCGCCAGTGGATGACGCTTTCGCGAAACTGCCGGCCAAGACCATCGCGTCGCTGAAGAGCAACTCGACCGCGCTGACCAAGATCCTGACGTATCACGTGATCGCCGGGCAGTTGCCGCCTGACCAGGTGGACGGGTCACACACCACCGTCCAGGGTGGCTCGCTGAAGGTCGCCGGGAGCGGTGACCATCTGACTGTCGACGGCGCCAAGGTGATCTGTGGCGGCGTGCGGACCGCGAACGCCACCGTGTACCTGATCGACACGGTGCTGAACCCCAAGTAGACGTCATTACGCTCGCAGTCAGCTGAACACGGGCCGGCCGTTACTGTCGGCCCGTGTTCGATGTCACTGACCCGGGCTTCCTCGATGATCCGTATCCGGTGTTCGCGCGGGCCCGGGCGGGCGGAGACCTGCAGTGGCACGACGGCCTGGGTCTGTACGCCGCGCTGTCGCATCCGGCCTGCGATGTGGTGCTGCGCAGCCGGCCGCTGGGCCGGATCTGGCGAGATCGAGAGCCTGCTGAGCTGTTTCCCGCCTTCAATCTGCTGCACCGTACGTCAATTCTGGAAAGTGAGCCGCCCACTCACACCCGGTTGCGAGGACTGGTTGCCGGGGCATTCGGCCGGGGTCATGTCGAGCGGCTGCGTCCGTGGGTGCAGTCGGTGGCCGCGGGGCTGGTGGCGGATCTGCGCCAGCGGATCGCGGACGGCGAGCAGCCCGACCTGATCGAACAGATCGCCGCCCCGCTACCGATCGAGGTGATCGCTCAACTGCTCGGCGTGCCCCGATCCGATCGGCCCCTGCTGCAGCCCTGGTCCAACGCGATCGTGAAGATGTACGAGCCCGGGCTGGACGCCCGCCGCCAGGGCCTGGCTGAACGGGCGGCGGCTGAATTCGCGGGCTACCTGCGGGATCTGATCGCGCGGCGGAGGGGGGATCCGCGGTCCGATGATCTGGTCAGCGATCTGATCACCGCCAGCGACGGAGCTGATCGGCTTACGCCGGACGAGATCGTCGGGACCTGCGTACTGCTGCTGATGGCCGGACACGAGGCCAGCGTGAACCTGACGGGAAATGGCACGCTCGCGCTCCTGCGCTTCCCGGATCAATGGCGCATGCTGGTGCGCCGGCCGTCCCTGGTGCCGCAGGCGGCTGAAGAGCTGATCCGGTTCGATTCACCGCTGCAGTTGTTCGAACGAACCGCCGTCCGGGATTTCGAGATCGCCGGGGTCCGGATCCGGGCGGGGGAGAAGGTGGCCGCCCTGCTGGGAGCGGCCGGTCACGACCCGCTGGTGTTCGCCAGTCCCGAGCGGCTCGACATCACCCGTTCGCCCAACCGGCATCTCGGATTCGGTGCGGGGATCCACTTCTGCCTAGGGGCGCCGCTGGCCCGGATCGAGATCCAGGCCGTACTCGGTGCGCTGATCAGCCAGGTGCCGGAGCTGGCGCTGGGCGGAGAGCCGGTGCGCCGTCCCGAATTCGTGATCCGGGGCCTGTCCCGGCTCCCGGTCACTGCCTGAACCGCCTCGGCCGGTCGCTTGAAGACTCTGAGTGACTGGTTACTCAGAACGAGTGAATCAGCTGGGCGGAGCGGGTCCGGTCCGGGTCACCTGGCCAGACTGGTCAGGGACCGGCGAACCGGCTGAGCGGCCGGTCCAGCGCGACGAGAGGTGCAGATGGCCGCGACCACAGTGGGCAGCAGGATTGTGATCCGGGCGCCGGGTGGGCCGGTGGTTCTTCGCGCGCTGCGGGCGGTTGAGCTGGAGGGGGGCTGGGTGATCCCCGTGATGGGGGATCTGGCCGCTCTGGAGAACTGCGGATCGGACGCCGAGCCGGTTCAGGCCGAGATCACCAGCGTTGACGGCATCATCCGGCTGGACGCCGAGATCGTCCATGCCGGGCCCATTCTGGCGCTCCGGGCGCCGGGGCTGAGGACCGCGGCGGTGAGCGAGCAGCGCCGCGAGAATGTCCGGGCGGCGATTGCGCTGACTGTACGGGGGACCGTGCTCAGCCCGGGCAACGGTCCGGGGGAGTCACCGGCCGGCGACCCGCGTGGTGACTCCGGCCGGCCTGCAGGCGGCCCGGCGTCCCGGCCCGCCCGGGTGCGGCCCCGCGAGGAACTGGAAGGGACCACCCGAACCGTGTCGGCGGGCGGGCTGGCCGTCGTCTTCGGGGACCTGCCGCCATCGGCTCAGAGCGGGGCCCGGCTCTATCTGGAGCTGAACCTGCCCGGTGGCGACCTCGCCCCGGCGGTCGCCAGCATGGTCGAGCGTCATCCGGTCAAAGGCGGTGTGCTGGCCCGGCTGCGATTCATAGATATCTCCCCGCTGGACAGCGAGCGCCTGGTCCGGATGGTGTTCGCCCGCCACCGCGCTGATCTGGCTGATCGCCGGGGCGAGACCAGGAACCCGAGCTAAATGTCATAATGTTGATTATCGGCTTAAAAGTAGGCCGAGTAGAAGTAGCTGAGGGCGTTTGCCTGATCAGCGGCCGTTTCTCTCATCTAACGAGACTTTCCTCCGTGCAGTTGTCCGCTATCGAGCTGGTTCCAGCGGCCGTGCCCTTGATCTTGGCCGAGGGTGGCGTCTCGTTCTTGCGGGCCGAGGAACGGGTGCTCGAGGCGATGCTGGAGGGCTGGCGCGCTCAGATGCTGGCGTGTGGGCTGTGTACGTCCTCGGTCCAGAATGCCTGCAGGACGGTGCAACGGTTCGACGAGCACTGCAACGAATATCCGTGGAGCTGGCGCGCTCAGCACGTCGACGAGTTCTTCGCCGATCAACGCAGCAGGACCGATACCAGCTCGCGCTGTCGACGCTGCGGGCGTACTCCGGTGCGATGCGGGCGTTCTGTGCCTATCTGACGGACAGCCGGTACGGCTGGGCCGCGCTCTGCGAGCAAACGTTCGGCGATCATCCGTCCCAGGTGGTGTTCGAGTGCAACTCACCGCGCCATACCACCGACGACGCCGTGCCAGTGGGTCGGCGATCCTTCACCCGGGCAGAACTGCAGGCCTTCTTCGACGCCGCTGATGATCTTGTCGACCGTGAGTTCGCCGCAGGATCGAAGTGCTGGTTGCCGGCGTCGCGGGACTCGATCGCCTTCAAGGTCGCTTACGCCTACGGTTTGCGCCGACGTGAGCTGGTCATGTTGCAGTCGGTCGACTTTGGTCCCAATCCACATGTTCCAGAGTACAAATCGTTTGGTGCACTTCAGGTCCGCTGGGCCAAGGGCACCACTGGATCGGGTCCTCGACGGCGCACCGTCCTGACGGTTCCGGAGTTCGAATGGGTCGTGTTGTCCCAGCGGAGGGAATACCGGAAGAAGAGGCGCCTGCGCACTGAACAGCCGGGAAGCGCTGCCAGGGCCGCCAGGGCCACGTCGGCCACCGCCGTGGTCGCGTCCTTCATCGGCATGGCGGGTCCATCCTGGGCCACCCCTGAAAGCTCACGAACAGGCCGAGGATGCTTGATCAGACCGACGAGCGGATTGAGCAGTCCTGATACCAGATCGATCGCCACATCTGTCGGTGATTCCGGCCGTGCCAGCCCGACAACGAGCAGCCGACCTCCCGGTGAGAGCAATCGTGGAATTCGTGACAGGGTCTCCTGCAGATCCAGATGGTGCAGGACCGCCACCATCGTGATCAGGTCGAAGGCATCGTCCTCGGCAGTCGAGGCGAACTCAGCGAAGGTGTTGAGGCGGACAGTCACCCGGGGGTTTCCCGCTAAATGCCGACTGGTCGCCTCAACCATGCCCTGGTCGGCATCCACACCGGTGACATGGCTGAACCTGCTCGAGAGCTTCCCTAGAAGGACGCCCGTCCCGCAACCGACGTCCAGGGCACTGCGGTGACCGGTCGGCAGGTTGCGCAGGATCCATCCGTGGAAATGCTCGTTGTGATTCCACGGATGGCGATGGTTCACCCGCTCCATCCATCGCGTGGCTCCCGCCACCAACGGGCTCCCACTGGTCCTGACGTCGACAATCCGCATCGCACTAACCTACTGACACGCAACATCTACTCGTCGCAGATCAACATGGCGCCCCACCAGTTGGTTAGTGTGCGCTGACGCTGGGCGCTCAGCGCCTGGTCTCGTACCTGGTCAGGATCACGCCGCCGGGGAACGCCCGGGTCTCCACCAGGTTCAGGTTCACCCAGTGATCCAGGGCCGTGAAGAACGGTGTGCCGCCGCCCACCAAGACCGGTGCGGTGGCCAGCACGTACTCGTCGATCAGGCCGGCCCGCATGGCCGCCGCGGCCAGTGTGGCGCCGCCGATGTCCATGGGGCCGCCGTCCCCGGCCTTCAGCCGGGTGATCTCGGTGACTGCGTCACTGGTGACCAGGCGGCTGTTCCAGCCGGCCGTGCCGGCCGTGCCGGTCGTCGAGGAGAACACCGCCTTCGGCATGGCCCGCCAGCGACGGGCGAACTCAATCTCCGCCGGGGTGGCGCCAGGCTGCTGCCCGGCGGTGGGCCAGTGGGAGCTCATCGTCTCCCACAGTTTGCGGCCGTACAGCGCCAGGCCGGTCGCTCCCACCCGGTCGGACCACCACTGGAACAGCTCGGCGCTCGGCACGCTCCAGCCGATGTCGTCGCCGGGCGCGGCTATGTAGCCGTCCAGGCTCAGGTTCATGCCGAAGGTCAGTTTCCGCACGGCGTCAGCCTCCCGTGAACCGGTCCTCGGCATGGACAGACCAGCGCGGCGCCAGTGCGGGCACCGCGAGGCAGGTGGATAAATCGGGCGCTTCCCGGCCCCATGCCATGACACACTGCCAGCCATGCGAGGCCCAGACGCACTGCCGTTCCGGGGCTCCGTCATCTGGCTGACCCCGGATCAGGGTGGCCGATCCTCCGGCCCCCCGCCGACGCCGCCAGGCCATGACTACGCCGTGACTGCCTTCGTCCCGCCGAATTCGGCGCAGACTGGCCTGGCCTCCATCGTGATCCGGGTCGATGACCGCTCGGCCTGGCGCTCGGCGGCCACCGGCGGCTGGCTGGTTGCCCCCAACGAGGCTGCCCAGAAGGTCGTCCCCGGCAGCGTCGTCGTCGTCACCGAGGGTCTGCGGAGCGTGGCCTACTTCCAGGTCGACGAAGTCGTGGAGTGAAGCGGGGACGGACGGATCCTCCGCTACTGACGGGACGACTCGGGACGCCGCTTGCACAGGTACACCGCGCCGGCGATGTGTCCCCCGGCATGCGCCGGTGCGGCCATCAATGTGTATCCAGCCCGTTCGTACATCCGGATATTGCGCTGGCTCCGGCCGCCGGTGAACAGGACGAACTGACCGGCGCCGGCCGGCGCCAGGGATTCGATCAGCGCCAGCAGGGCTGAACCCAGGCCACGGCCCTGCAGGTCCGGTGCGACCATGAGCCGTCCGATCTGCCAGGCCGGTCCCTGTGCTGTCCCGCGCACCGCAGCGACCAATCGCCCGTTCAGCCGCACCACGAGCGTGGTCCAGGTGGTGGCCCAACCCAGCACGTCGTCCAGATCCTCGTGCAGGGCCGGAATGGCGAGCGTGTCGTTGACGATGGCTTCCTGGACCCAGCAACAGCGTTGCAGCACCAGCAACTCGGCCAGATCGCCCGTTTCGAACAACCGGACCGCCGAGTCCGGCAGGACCGCACCCAGCGCTGAAGCCAGCGACGTCACACCGCCAGGGTAAGGGACTCCCCCTATCGAGCCATGCTCAGCTCAGCCAGCTGGTGAGCGAGCGCGGGCGGCGAGCAGGGCGATAATCCTCCGCATGCCGGATCGATCGGCGGCCCAGGCGCCGCCGCGACTGAGAATCATGACGTGGAACCTTTGGTGGCGCTTCGGGCCGCAATGGCGAGATCGCCAGCCCATCATCGTTCAGACATTGCGCGAGGCGGACCCGGATATCACTGCGCTGCAAGAGGTCTGGGGTAAAGACGGTACAAGTCAGGCGCACGAGATCGCCGGACAACTGGGTTTGCACGCGGCGTTCGCGACCCCGGCGCTGCCGCCGCTCCCCGACCCGCCCGAGACTGACGATCAGAAAGGCGTGGCCATGGGGGTGGCGTTGCTGAGCCGCTGGCCCTTCCTCCTGATCGAGCCGTTGGAGATGCCAGCGCCATCGCGAGGCGTCCCGAACGTCTGGCTCAGAGCAACTGTTGACCACCCGGAGGGCCCGTTGCACGTGATCGCCGCATGCCTGGAGTGGGAACCCGGATATCAGGAGGACCGTCTGCGTCAAGCGGAGTCGCTGGCCCGTATGGCTGCGCACGCAGCCTTGGATGGTCCAATGCCGGTCGTGGTTGCCGGTGACCTGAACGCCGCCCCCAGCAGCCCGGTGCTGCGCCCGCTCTACGACACGATGATCGACGCATGGCGGGCGGGTCAGGGAGATCCCGATGCAGTGACGCTGAGTTCGGCGCACCCGTTCGCATCGGTAACGGTGCCGGAATTGATGGACCAGCGCATCGATCACGTTTTCGTGCGACCCGGCCGGCCCGAACAGAAGCTGACTGGGCAGCGGGCCGTGCTGGCCGGATCCCCTGTGCAGGGGCTGGACCCGTCCGACCACCTGGCTGTGGTCTGCGACGTCGGCTGGAGTGCCGGCCGCCGGTAGTGGCCCACCGGGTGAGTCAGGCCCGGTCGTCCTGAATATGACCAGGGTCACACCCGGTTCGCTTTCTGCCGGACCGGCTCCCGGTCGATAGGCCTGGTTGAGGATCGCCAGGAGAGGGGCGGGTGTGCGCCCAGTCGCGTTGGCCCGGGTTGCCTGTGCCGCAA
>CALMAR010000071.1 GCA_937859855.1 uncultured Kineosporia sp. | reverse complement strand
CCGGCCTGCCAGGCGAGCCTCCGGACTTCGGCGGTTACCGGTGAGGCGTGCTGGCGCGGGAACGGGCCGCGAGCTCACGCCAGTCCAAGGAGAATCCGGAGCAGCGCCGGCGTACCTTGACCTCCATCATGGGGCGTGTACAGCCCTGACGGCGGTGAGGAGCGCTGCACCTGATGTGGGTCGAGATCGCACTGGTGTTCGTCCTGATCATGCTCAACGCGTTGCTGTCGGGTTCTGAGATGGCCCTGGTGACCCTGCGCGAGAGCCAGGTCAATCGTCTCGCCGCCGAAGGGGAACGCGGTCGGCGACTAGCCGCTCTGACCGCTGATCCCAACCGCTTCCTTTCCACAATCCAGGTGGGTATCACCCTCGCTGGATTCCTGGCGTCGGCGACCGCAGCGGTCTCACTGTCCAAGCCTCTGGTCGGCCCGCTGAAGGGCCTGGGACAGGCAGCCGAACCGGTGTCGGTGGTGATCGTCACGGTGGTCCTCAGCTATCTGACGCTGGTGCTGGGCGAACTGGCTCCCAAGCGGATCGCCATGCAGCGCGCGCCACAGTGGGCTTTGCGGGCAACCGGGCCGCTGTCGATGCTTTCCACGCTGGCCCGGCCATTGGTCTGGCTTCTGGCCCGATCCACCGAAGGGATCGTCCGGCTCACCGGGTTCGATCCGCATGCCGCCCGGGAAGAGGTCTCCGAGGAGGAGATCCGGGACATGATTTCGTCTTCGGAGACGATCCCTGCCGAGCAGCGCTCGATTCTGGAAGGTGCCCTTGAACTGGACGAGAGGCGGCTCTGGCAGGTGCTCGTGCCCCGGGCCGAAGTGGTCTTCGTGGCGGCGATGGACAGCGCCGCTTCGGCTCGCGATGCCTTGATCGATGCCGGGCTGTCCCGGGCTCCGGTCACAGGCGAGTCCGATGACGATGTGCTGGGCTTCGTTCATCTTCGCCAGCTGGTGGCCGGCACCGGCTCGGTCAGCGACTACGTCCGCCCGGCACTGGTCCTGCCCGACTCGGCCGGCGTGTTGCAGGCGCTGGCCCGGATGCAACAGAGCCGGGGTCAGCTGGCCCTGGTGGTGGACGAGTTTGGATCGATCGCCGGCATCGTCACCCTCGAAGACCTGCTGGAGGAGATCGTCGGAGAGATCTACGACGAGTTCGACCGGGACGCCGCCGCAGTGGTGCGGACCCCGGAGGGCGAGGTCGAGCTGGCCGGCTCCTTCCCCGCGCACGATCTGAGCGACCTGGGGATCCAGCTGGAACCGGGCAGGCATGCCACGGTGGCCGGGATCCTGCTGGAGGAGTTCGGGGAGATTCCTCCGGTCGGCGCGGTGGCCACCATCGGCGAGTACGAGCTGACCGTACTCGAGGTGACCTCGCGAGCCATCCTGCGAATCAAGATCACTCCGGCTTCCGCCGTCCATTCGGGTTCTGCTGACCCCAGCACGCTGGACCAAGCCAGACTGGCCGACCTGAAAGCCGACCCGAAAGCCGACCCTGGAACCGGTCCGGACGCCGATCCGGGTGCCGATCCGGGTGCCGATCCAGGTGCCGAGCCAGTCCCGGCGGACTCCATCGCTGAGCCTGCTCCTGGACTGACCTCGGCGGAACCACTCAGCAATCCCGCCCCGCAGCCGCCCCCAGACCTTTGATGATCAGCCGCGCCTCTTCCGAAGCGTTCGCTCTGGCCTGACCTACGCCCTCTGTAATATCTGATGGCGTTTCTGTCACTATGTCGCTATGCCAGATGGACAGCAGCCGAGCGGGACGTCGCCCGCCACCCGGGCGCTGATCATCGTGCTCGCGTTGCCGGTCATCCTTGTGATCATGTTCGTGGTAGTCGGCCGAGTCCATGGCAGCCAGCAATCCACCCTGCTGGACGGCCACTACAAGGGTTTGAAATGGGCTGAGGCGCGAGCCAGCTCGGCCGGTTTCGACAACATCAAGAGCCACGACGCGCTCGGCCGGGACCGCGGCCAGCGCCAGCCCAAGGACTGGCAGGTCTGCTTCCAGCAGCCCGCCCCGGGCGAGTACGCCCACCGCAGCCAAGTGGAGTACGGCGTGGTCCGGTTGGACGAGAACTGCCCCAGCACCGATCAGGGGCGGATCGACGCGGCCGGCGCAGTCATGCCGAATCTGTTCGGCCGGACCGGATACATGGCCAGCGTCGCTTTCGGTGATGACGCCAGTGTTCGCTACGTCGACGTGGTCAACGAGGAAGAGATCAGCCGCAGCCTGGGCGACTACCGGATCTGCGCCCAGCAGCCCGCCGCTGGTCAGCCTTGGGACGGTCTGCCGGTCAAGCTGGCCGTCGTGCCCTACAACGACAACTGCTCTCATCCGGGCAAGTCCAAGCAGCCGGTCAACGTCACCGCCATCCTCGACCGGGTGCTGAACACCATCGACTGACGACGCGTCCGGCTGACCGAGCCCACGCCATGCGTCGATCACTCCTGCTGGGCATCGGCCAGCCTCCGGATCGCGGCGGCGACCTGCGCGACATCCACCGGCTGACTTGTGTCCACGCGCAGCAGCGGCCCGGTCCCGAGCGGCCGGAAGGGTTCGGCCCAGAGCTCTTCGAAGCTGCGCAGGGCATCCACGTGCACACCCGAGCGTTCACTGATCCGAGCCCGATACCGGCTGACGGCCAGATCCACCGGCACCTGGCACTCGACTTCGACCAGCACGCCGGGCAACCGGGACACCAGAGGCCGGGCATAGTCGAACCAGGTACTGTCCAGCACCGCGCCCGGGCAGCCCGCCGCCGCTCGTAGCACCGCTTCTACCGCGAGCCGCCCGAGCCAGCGACTGTGCTCAACCGTCTGCGGGTACCCGAGCCCGGCGTCGAACGCCTCCTTCACCTCATCCTTGGCCAGTCGAGGCAGTCCCAGCTCCCTAGCCAATGCTGTGGCCAGAGTGCTCTTTCCCGAACCGGGCCAGCCGCCGACCAGGACAAACAGGTCCGCCTCAGCCATTCCGGTGACCAGGGTCCGGACCAGCCCGCGCGCGCATCAGACCCGCAGTTCCCGCCGGATCACCAGCCGCAATCCGGACCAGGTGGAGTCGATGGCGCAGACCTTGTTGTCCACCAGGCCGGTGGGAAGTGCGATCTCGCGGACGACGTCTTCCGTCATGTCGGTCGGGATGCTGGCCGCCCGCTTGGGCCACGCCACCCAGAAGCCGCCATCCTGAGCCATCCGCTGGCGCACCCGCTCCAGCTTTCCGAGCAGTTGCGTGCGCTGCCGGACGAACAGCACCACCACATCCAGGGCCGCCGCCCCGGTGAGTCCGTGCTGGATGGCGACGCCGTCCGGCATCGGTTCGAGCAGATCAGCGAAGCCGTCCGGGCTATCGAGAACTGCGATCCGGTGCCCAGCCTTGATGCCGAGCTTCTTCGGCAACGGCGTCCCGGAGTACCCGGCCGGATGCCCGGGGCCAACTCCGGGGCCGCTCTGCATGTCGCGATCATGCACGATGCGCGACGATGATGCAGTGGCCGAGTACACCACCCGCTCAGGACCAGACGAAGACCCAGCCGGACCGGACAGCGTCGCCGACCTCACCCATTGGGCTTTCAGCCAGTCCCGCGTGGTGATGGCCAACGAAGCGCACGACGGCCTGCTCCGCTGCCCGCGCACCCGGAGGGTCGGCCAGCGCATCGTCCGCGCCGCCCACCAGGACGGCGTTCGCCGATTGGCGATGGAAGCACTGAACCATCGGCCGGACGGGACCGCCGGGCCGATCACCAGCCTGCCCGGCCCTCGTGGCGGATACCTGGCCCAACCCGACATGCGCGAGCTGATGGCCACCGCGCTGGATCTGGGCTGGACCCTGTGGGCTTATGAAGCCGTGTTCGACCCGGCCGCCCTGGCCGACCTCGATCAGCTGCGGACCATGGAGTCGACCAACCACCGCGAGCACGAACAGGCTCGGCATCTGACCGAGCTGGTGGACAGCGATCCCAGCCCTCTGCTGGTCTGGTGCGGCAACGGTCACGCGTCGAAACAGGTTATGGAAGACTGGATTCCGATGGGCTGGCGGTTCAGGGAACTCAGCGGCGTCGACCCGTTCGTGATCGACCAGCTGATCACGATCACGTTTCCGGGTGAAGAGAACCCATGGCGGAACGAGCTGATCGAATCGATGGCCGGCCTGCTCGAAGCGAATGGTGGCACGCTGGGAATCAGGCGTGAGCACGCTCCGCCGCCGCTGAACGAACATACCTGGGTGGACGGCCTGATCCTGTCCACCGACAACGCGTTCCTCTGAATCAGCCGGACCAGCTGGCCGGGCAGCGCCTCCCGAACGCGTCCCTGCCGTTCGATCATCCAGGCCAGGCCGGAGGCATCGAATCCAGCGCGGCGGCAATGCTTTCGCCCGGGTCCATCAGGCCGCCGAGCGGGTCAGCGATGTACTCCCGGATCCGCCGGTTCGAACTGATCATGGTGTTGCTGAGGCTGGGCATCAGGTTGCCGATCAGCTCGCGGTTCAGCCGGGTGAGCGGGCCGATCAGGCTGGCCGCGGCCCCGGGCGTCACCCATGGCACCGGGACGAAGATCCGGCTCAACCCGGCCACCTCGGCATAGATGCGGATCAGCCCGGCATAAGTGGTGACCCGCTCACCGCCGATGTCGTACTTCCCGGCCGGGAGGGCGCCCGGATCAGCACTGGCAATCAGGTAGTGCAGGACGTCGCCGATCCCGATCGGCTGCATCGGCCGGCTCATGAACGGAGGCAGCGGGATCACCTTGAGCCGGTCCGCCAGTTGCCGCATCAGTTCGAAAGGGGTTGAGCCAGAACCGATCACCGCCGCAGCCTGCAGACATACGGTGCCAGCCGCCCCATCGCTGAGGGCTTGGCCGACCTGGTCACGGCTGCGTAGATGACTCGAGACTCGCTCCGCCGCAGGCGGAATCATTCCGCCCAGGTAGACAATCCGCCGCACCGGGGCGATGGCGGCCGCGGCCGCGAAGGTCTCAGCCGCCTGCCGGTCCAGGGTCTGGTAGTTGTCGTCGTCCAGTGAATGCACCAAGTAGTAGGCCACGTCCAGCGGCCCGCACTTGCTCAGCCCCTGCCGCACCGAATCGGCATCGCGGACATCCATGGCTAGCGTGCGCACCCGGCTGGCCCACGGCGCGTCGCCGAGCCGGGCGACCGAACGGCCGGCCGCCACCACGTCGTCCCCGCGTTCGGCCAAGGCACCCGCCAGAGCCGAACCGACGTACCCGGACGCGCCGAGCACCAGGGCCCTCATCAGCGCCTTCCCCAGGCGTGGGCCGCGAACACGCCAGCGACCGCTGCGGGCCGGTCGGCGGGCTCTACTTCTTCTTGGGCTCGTCCCGGAGCTCGACGTACGGCTCTTGCCCCTCCGGCAGTCCTTCGGATTCGGCCTTGGCCCGGTCGAGTTCAGCGTTCAGCTCGGCCCCGAGCAGGATCGCGATGTTCGAGATCCAGATCCAGACCAGGAAGACGACGACTCCGGCCAGCGCGCCATAAGTCTTGTTGTAACTGCCGAAATTAGCCACGTAGAAGGCGAACAGTCCGGAGGCGATCAGCCAGATGAGCACTCCGAAGACGCCACCAGGAGTGACCCACTTGGCCCCGGGCTGCTTGGCGTTGGGAGAGGCCCAATACAGGATTCCCACCATCAACATCATGATCACCAGCAGCACCGGCCATTTGGCGATGCTCCAGATCGTCACGGCGGTGTCCCCGAGGCCGATCAGGTTTCCAACGTGCTCGGCCAATGGCCCGGTGAACACCACGATCATGGCCGCGATCACGATCATCAGCAGCATGACCAGGGTGACCCCGAGGCGGGTGGGAATGGTCTTCCAGATCGGCCGCCCCTCGGGAACATCCCAGACGGTGTTTGCGGCTCGCATGAAAGCGCCGATGTAGCCGGAGGCCGACCACAGAGCGGTGGCCAGGCCGATGATCGCGGTCAGGCCTGCGCCGGGGGTGCGCTGCAACTGGTGAATCGCGTTGACGATGATGGTCCGGGTGTCCCCGGGTACCAGCGGCCCGATGTTGGCGATCAGCTGGTCCGTGGTGTGGGGCCCGGCCAGGCCGATCAGGGAAACCAGCACCAGCAGGCCGGGAAACAGAGCCAGGACGGCGTAATAGGTCAGGGCCGCAGCAGTGTCGGTCAGGTTGTCACCACTGAATTCCTTGGCCGCACCCTTGAGCACGGACAACCACGAACGCTTGGGCAGATCGGCCGGCGAGTCCGGGCCGGCGTTCGGATCCGTCGCCTGGCCGGCCCGGTTCTGGCCGGTGGCTGTCTTCTGGTCGGTGCGCCGGCGCGCATCCCGGTCGGCTTCCGGCGAGTTCTGGGCTGAGGTCACGCGTCCAGACTGACCGGCACACCGGCAGTCCTGCAACTGCACAGAGCACCTCGCTGGCGCTGCGCCGCCGCGGCGGCCGGAGATCGACATGAAGCTGCCGGTGCGGCGTCCTAATCTCTGGCCATGAGCATCCGAGTCGGCGCCAAGGTCAGCTGGAACACCTCGCAGGGCAAGACCCACGGCAAGGTGGTGGAGCGCAAGACCAAGGACTTCACCTTCGACGGGCAGCACTTCACGGCGTCCGGTTCCGAGCCCAAGTTCATCGTCGAGTCAGCCAAGACCGGCGCCCGGGCCGCGCATGCCGAATCGGCTCTGACCGCCGAGAAGTAGCGGAAGGAAACCGGCCTGATTGGGTCCTAGCCTCCGGGTATCTCAATCAAGGAGGCAATCGGTGGACTGGAAGATCGAACTGCTCGCCGTCCCGGTCAGCGACATCGACCGCGCCAAGGAGTTCTACGTCGGGATCGGCTTCAACGCCGACCATGATCACATCGTGAACGAGAATCTCCGGTTCGTGCAGCTGACGCCGCCCGGATCGGCCTGCTCGATCGTGCTTGACCTGAACCTGACCCCGATGGAACCGGGGTCGGTCAAGGGAATCCAGGCGGTGATCGCGGACGCCGAACAGGCCCGCGAGCATCTCTTGGAGGCTGGCGTGCAGGCCAGCGAGATCGATGAGCAGCCCTGGGGCCGGTTCGTCCGCTTCACCGACCCCGACGGCAACCAGTGGTCGCTGCAGCAGGCTCCGGACTACAGCAGAAACCCGATCACGGTCTGAGCACGGCCGCCAGTTGCCGGAAACCGGCCCGGCCGAGGAGGGATCGGACGCCGGTGAGCATCCGGCGCGCGGCTGGAATCGGGTCCGAATGGCTCACCCGGTAGAGGTCGGCCCGCTCGCGGGCCAGCAGCAGGTAGTCATCGCTGGTGCCGAGTTCATCGACCAGGCCGACGTCCAGCGCCTTTGTCCCGAACCAGGTCTCGCCGGTAGCCACCCTGGCGATGTCCACTCCGGGCCGGTGCTGGGCAACGAATTCCTTGAACAGATCATGGGTTTCGTTAATCTCCTCGGCCTGCTTGGCCCGGCCCGATTCGGTGTTCTGGCCGAAGACCGAGACCGTGCGCTTGAACTGGCCACCGGTGAACTGCTCCACGTCCACCCCGGCGCGGTCCAGCAGACGGTGAAAGTTCGGGGTCACGCTGATCACGCCGATCGAACCGAGGATGGCGAACGGCGCCGCCACGATCCGGTTCGCGACGCAGGCCATCATGTAGCCGCCGCTGGCGGCCATGCTGTCCACGCAGACGGTGAGCCCGAGCCCGCGGTTGCGGACCCGCAGCAGCTGGGACGCCGCCAGGCCCTGCTCGTGCACCGCGCCACCCGGATTGTTCAGCCGCAGTACGACCTCGTCGCCTGGCTGGGCCACGCCCAGAATCGCTGTGATCTCCTCCCGCAGGCCAGCCACCTGGGACGCTCTGAGATCTCCGCGGAAGTCGATCACAAACACCCGGGAGCGAGCCGGTGACGTTCCGGCAGCGGCCTCCTTGCGGCGGGTGCGATCGGCCTTCAGATGCTGCTTCACCACCCGCTTGGGCAGCACCTGGACCTCCAGCGAGCGGGTCAGCTCGTCGTAGTGGTGACCCAGGTTCTCGACCTGCAGGTGGCCACGAGGGCGGCCTCGCCGGATCAAGCGGCCAGTCAGCGCAATCAGGCCCGCGATCAGCAGCACGACCGTCACCGCCTCAGCCAGGAACAGCAGATAGGTCACCCAAGCGCTGCGCATGGCCCAGCTTTACACACCCGCCTGATTGGCGTGGTCCCTGTGTTCCTGGGTCTGGAAGCCGGTTGACGGCGTGCTCGCCGGTGGCCCACAGATGCTGGACGGCGTAGCCGCGCCACGGGCGCCAGGCCTGCGATCGCTGTTCCAGCTCGCGCGGCTTGGCCGGCAGATCAAGCCTTTTCGCTGCGGCCACCACACCGAGGTCGGTGCTGAGAAAGGCGTCCGGGTCGCCCAGGCCCCGCATCGCGATGGTCTCGATGGTCCAGGGCCCGATCCCGGGCAGCGCCGCGAGCTGGCGGCGCGCCTGATCCCAGTCGCCACCGATGCTGAGATCCACCTCGTTGTCAGCGATCGCGCGGGCCAGGCCGAGCAGGGTGGCCCGGCGGGACCTGGGCATGGCCAGATGCTCAGGATCGAGATCAGCCAGGGTGGCGCTGTCCGGGAACAGGTGGGTCAGGCCACCACCGGGATCCTCGATCGGCTGGCCGTACTGGAGCACCAGCCGGGCGGCGTGGGTGCGCGCGGCCGCGGTCGAGATCTGCTGGCCGATCACCGCCCGGATCGCGAACTGCTCCGGGTCAGTGGTTCTCGGCACCCGGCGGCCGGGGTGCTTGCGGACCAGCGGAGCCAGCACCGGATCCAGGCCCAGGTGCTCGTCAATCGCCACCGGGTCGGCGTCCAGATCGAGCAGCCACCGGCAGCGGCTGATCGCCGTGGTGAGGTCGCGCAGATCCGTCAGCGACAGCGAGCAGGCAATGTATTCGGCTGCGGGGCGCAGGGTTGCGATGGCATATCCCCGTGGAAGCCGCATCGTGCAGCGGTATCCGCCGTCCTGCCACTCCTCGGTCCCGGGGATGGCGGTGGCGGCCAGATGACCGAACAGGTTGTCGGGCAACAACGGCTGCCGGAACGGCAGCCGCAACGAGATGACGCCCTGAGCAACCGCTTGGGGCTGTGAATCCGTGTTCACGGCCGCCCTTTTGACCGTCGCGGCGCGAAGCTGGCTGGGGGTGAGGGCGAACACCTCACGCATCTGAGCGTTGAACGACCGGATGCTGGTGAATCCAGCCGCACTGGCCACCCGGGCGAACGGCATGGTGGTGGTCTCGGTCAGGATCCGGGCCGTCTGAGCTCGCTGGGCCCGGGCCAGCGCCAGCGGGCCCGCACCCAGTTCGGCGCGCAACTGCCGCTCGATCTGCCGGACGCTGTAGCCCAGCCGCCGGGCCAGGCCCCCAACGCCGTCCCGATCCACCACGCCGTCGGCGATCAGCCGCATCGCCCGGGAAACCAGATCGGCCCGCACATTCCACTCCGGTGAACCGGGAGCGGCATCCGGGCGGCAGCGCTTGCAGGCTCGGAATCCGGCTTCCTGAGCGGCGGCCGCGCTGGGGTAGAACCGCATATTGTGCGGCTTGGGCGCGACCACCGGACAACTTGGGCGGCAATAGATTCCAGTGGTCACGACAGCGGTGAAGAACCAGCCATCGAATCGGCTGTCCTTGGCCTGGACGGCTGCGACACAGCGCTCGGTCTCCCGGTACATGAGCTCAGCCTGTCCTAGTCCGCCCGCTGCGTCTGGCAGGAATACGACAGCCGGGTCCGCCGCGCGCATTCGAACGACCGGCCCCCCTTTCAACCGGCGCCAGATCGCCGCTCCCCCCACCATGGACTGATGACCACCGGCCCGGACCGAGATCCTCCCCGCCGCTGGGCGGCGTTTGCCGTCTGCCTGGTCGGCGGATTCATGGTCCTGCTGGACGTCAGCATCGTCACGGTGGCGCTCCCCTCGATCGAGCAGGGCCTTTCCGCATCGTCGTCCGACGTCCAGTGGGTGTCGTCGGGGTACGCCCTGGCCTTCGGACTGGTTCTGGTGGCCGCCGGGCGGCTGGGTGATGTCCGTGGCCGCAAGCCGGTGTTCATCGCCGGGCTGGCCCTGTTCACGCTGTCCAGTGCGCTGTGCGGGCTGGCGCCGGTGCCGGTACTGCTGGTGGTGGCCCGGCTGGTGCAGGGACTGGCCGGTGGCCTCCTGCAGCCTCAGGTGTCCGGTTTCATTCAGGAACTGTTCCGTGGCCCTGAGCGAGGCCGGGCCTTCGGCCTGTTCGGCGCCATGGTCGGGTTGTCGACCGCGCTGGGCCCGCTGATCGGCGGCTCACTGATCGGCCTGTTCGGCGCTCAGCAGGGCTGGCGGGCTGTGTTCTTCGTGAACGTCCCGATCGGCCTGGTCGCCGTCCCACTGGCGATGAAGCTGCTGCCACCGGCCCCGGGAGGCCACCGGTCGGCCGGGCTGGACCCGGTCGGGACGGTGATGCTGGGCACAGGGGTACTGGCGGTGCTGTTCCCCACGGTCGAGGCCCGGGCCTCGGGCCATGCCGCCCTCTGGCTGCTGGTCATTCCAGGTCTGGCCCTGCTGACCGGATTCATTGGCTGGGAGCGGTTCTGGAGCCGGAGCGGTCACGATCCGATGGTGGATCTGCAGTTGTTCCGGCAGCGCTCCTACATTCACGGAGTCTGCCTGGGCACCCTGTACTTCGGCGGCTTCACCGCGATCTTCTTCGTGCTGGCCCTGTTCCTGCAGGAGGGCCATCACTACAGCGCCCTGCAATCGGGTCTGTGCGTCACTCCGTTCGCGCTCGGTTCAGGCGTCTCGGCGCTGATCAGCGGGCGGCTGGTCTCCTGGGCCGGGCGGCGCCTGACCGTGGCCGGGCTGCTGCTGGTCATCCTGGGCATGGGGGTCACCGATGGGGTGATCCGGCTGGCCAGCACCGATGCGATCGGACTGCTGATTGCCGCCCCGCTGCTGGTGGCTGGCCTGGGTAGCGGTGCGGTGATCTCGCCCAATCTGACCCTGACCCTGTCCGAGGTGCCGGTGCAGGAGGGCGGGACCGCGGGTGCGGTGCTGCAGACCGGTCAGCGGATCGGCTCCGCCGCAGGCATCGCCGCAGTGGGATCCCTGCTGTTCTGGCGGCTCAGCTCCACCCGCGGCGATTGGGGCGCCGCGGTGTCCATCGCCCTCCTGCTGACCATCTCGCTGGTCGGCGCGGCGCTGGTCCTGGCCGTCGCCGACGTGATCAGCGAACACGGCGGCCGGAACCGGGAGCAGGATCACAAGACGATGTCGGCCAGCCGATCGACCTGATTCACCGAGGCGATGGCCGGATTGAGGACCAGTTCGCTGAAACCGGCATCGCTGAACGCGGTCACGGCTTGCCTGATCCGCTCTGGAGTGATCAGCGCATTGTTCGCGACCCGTTCGGCGTACTGAGCCGCGAAGCTGTAGTAACGGGTGAGTGAGGTCTTGGCCGCGTCGTCGTCCCCGAGCCCGAAGTAGGCCAGCGCGACCAGTTCCGGCTCGCCCTCGCGACCGGCTCACCGGGGACCGGAGCCTGCCGGCTGGTCACATTGGCCACCGCCTTCAGCGACGCCCGGTCCTTGGTCAGGCCGGTGCTGAGCTGGTCGCTGAACGTGCTGCGCTGGAACTGCCTGGCCGCCGGAGAACGCACGGTCGAGTTGAGATAGTCCGCGTAGGCCCGCAGCACGGCGCTCGGTGGCATCACCAGTCCGGGTGCGTCCGGGGCGATGGCTGGGGCACCGACGTCCATCGGAGCCACCTCGGGCAGGGTGGCGCCGGGCAGCAGCGCCGGCTGACCCCACAATCCATACGGCGAGCGGGCGTCCGGGCTGGTCAGGACCTGCAGCACATACGTGGACTCGTCCCGGGTATCGCCAACGGCGACGAAGAACCGCGGCCAGGTGCGGCTGATCGGAACCAGCAAGGCGACCCGTTTGACCGCGGCCGGCGGCGCCACCTTTCTCTTCAGAGCCGTACTGGTCTTCTCCTGGGCCAGGGTGAGCTGGCGGAACGGGCCCACGATTCGCGAATCGAGGACTGTTCGGTCGCGGGAATCGACTCCACGGACGCGGGTGGCATCCACCGCCTGCAGGATGCTGCCGGCCTGACCAGCATCGACCACCGGGTAGGAACGGGTGTCCAGCGGGACGGCGGTGACCTGCGTGCCGGAATCGGCACAGCCGGACATCACGGCCGTGGTCAGCAGGCCGGTGGCCAGCGCAATCAGGACCCGGCCGGGCGTCCCGCCCGTTCGGCTCCGGCTCATGTTCCGCGCTCCAGCCGGGATCGTGAGATCAGCATGATCAGCAACACCAGCCCGCAGATCAGCAGAACCGCTCCGACCGCGATGAATGCGGCCGCGGAACTGTGGGTAACGGCTCCGGACCAGGCCAGGGTCAGCTTGGCCGGTCCGGGGGCCGACCCGGTCGTGGCCGCAACCATCACCCACTGACCGGCGACATCGGGCCAGTTCAGGGTGGCCGCCCCCTGGCCACGCTGGCTGACTACCCAGATGTCGGCCAACGCCGGATCCGGCAGCGAGGCCTGCGATCCCTGGATCTGGGTGGTCAGCGATCCCTGACCGTCCTGGCCGTTGATCCGCAGCCGCTTGACCCCGGCCAGGTAGGCCTGCACATCGCTGGCCCGCCCGATCCCCAGGAACACCGGCTGGCCGGGCGACGCGCTGGCCGCGATCTGCACCCGCGGTCCTTGCAGGCCCATCAGGCCGGGATCGGACACCACGATCGGCTGGGACGGCGGCCGGTCCAGGCTGGCCTTGATCACGACCGGCGGCTTGAACACGGTGCCCTGCAGTATCCCGATCCCGATCAGTACTGCGCCGGCCAGGCCGATCAGTACGGCAGCCGCCCGGGGCAGGGTGGCGACCGCCGGGATCTGTGCCTCCAGCGGTTTACGGGGCAGAGCGTCCAGAGACGGCAGCCCCGGGGCGCGGTGACCGCGGCTGTGGCCAGCCCCCGGGGCTGGGTGGCCGGCGCCGGGCGCAGACCCGCCTGCGGCGGCCGGGGAGGGCGCCCCCGAAGAGACGCCCGGGTCGGGTACTCCGGGCGTTCGGCGGTGTCCGGCTCGAGCGCGGCGCCGGACTCGAACAGATCACTCACCGTCGATGGCCGCTTCCAGCCGATCCAGCTTGCCCTGCATCTCACCGGCGTGACCTGGGCGGATGTCCGCCTTCAGAACTAGGGAGACCCGCGGCCCGAATCGGCCCACGGCCTGCGTGGCGCGCTTGACGACGTCCATGCATTCATCCCACTCACCCTCGATGGTGGTGAACATGGAGTCGGTCCGGTGCGGCAGGCCGGAGTCACGGACGATCCGAACCGCCTCGGCGACGGCCGCGCTGACCGAGTCGCTGGCGATGCCACTGGGTGCAACAGAGAAGGCCACGAGCACGCCTCACCCTAACCTCTGGACCACACCCACCCCTCATCCAAGATCGTCCTGCGGTGGGTGCCGTTCCCTCAGCCGGGCGGCACCCGCACGATCAGGGCGTCACCCTGGCC
>CALMAR010000070.1:8305-10562 GCA_937859855.1 uncultured Kineosporia sp. | reverse complement strand
CCGGTGCCCTACGCCGACGTGCTGCGCCGCGACGGCGACCCGGTCGAGGCGGGTGACGTGCTCGCCGTGCTGCGCGGGCGGACCAGGGTGCTGCTGGTGGCGGAGCGGACCGCGCTGAACCTGATCTCCCGGGCCTGCGGCATCGCCACGCACACCCGGGCCTGGGTGGAGGCGCTCAGCGGCACCGGCGCGCGGGTCCTCGACACCCGCAAGACCACGCCCGGACTGCGGATGCTGGAGAAGTACGCGGTGCGCTGCGGCGGGGGCGCGAACAAGCGGATGGGCCTGTACGACGTGGCCATGGTCAAGGACAACCACAAGATCGCAGCAGGCTCGATCAGGGAGGCGTTCCGGCTGGTCACCGAGCAGTTCCCGCAGATCGACGTCCAGGTCGAGGTGACGACGCCGGAGGAGGCGGTCGAGGCGGTCGCCGCCGGCGCCGGCTTCCTGCTCTGCGACAACATGCCGGTGCAGGTGCTGGCCGAGACGGTCCGCCGGGCCCGGGCCGCGGCGCCGGTCGGCATACGGGTGGAGTTCGAGGCCACCGGAGGGCTGACCCTGCCGGTGGCGGGCAGCTACGCGCGGACCGGGGTGGACTACCTGTCGGTCGGCGCCCTGACCCACTCGTCGCCGGTGCTGGACCTCGCCCTGGACCTGCTCTGAGCGACCTGCTCTGAGCGACCTGTCCCCAGCGACCTGTCCCCAGCGACCTGCCCCCGGCGACCTGCCCCCGGCGACCTGCCCGGACGGGGTCTAGCTGGCCCGGGCCAGCTCCTGGCGCAGGCCCGGCGGCGGGTTCAGCAGGCGCAGCCGCCAGCGCCGCTGGCTCTCGGCCAGGAACGCCACCACCGCGCCCGAGATCGAGCGGGCGTCGGTGAAGTCGACCAGCACGGCGTGCAGCACCAGCTCGTCGATCTCCGTCAACGCCCAGGTCAGGCGCGGCGCGTCGGAGTCGTCGATCACGCCGGCGAGCCTGACCACGACCTGGGTGCCGACCCGGGTGATGGTGACACAGTCCGCCATGTCTGCACTTCGTCTCTGGGGCAGGGTCCGGATGCGCGGGATTCAGGGCGATTCAGCGGGTTCAGCAGTTCAGGCGTGCTGGGGGACCAGGGCCTCGTACCGGCCGCGCAGCGCCTCACAGATCCGCACCCGCTCGTTCCAGCGGGCCGTGGGATCCGCCCGCCACTGGTCGCCGACCTCGTGCAGGGCGGCGAAACCCGCTGCGACGGAGTCGACGTCGGGCACGCCGTCGGAGGTCAGCCGGTAGGTCGGGACAGGCTTCTGCGCCGCCGCCAGGCTGCCCTCCGGCATCAGCACCCGGGTGCCGAGGTCGTAGCACGCCTCCGGCCAGATCGAGTGCGAGCCCGGCAGTGGCGGCACGAACGAGGCGTCGATCGAGAACAGGTGGTCCCACAGCTGGCTGTCGGTCAACGGCCGGTGCGCCCGCAGTACCCCGCCGTTGCCGCTGATGATCCTTTCGAGCTGGCGGATCACCGGCGCCGCGTACCGGGTGGAGTCCGGGTCGAGCAGGTGGTCGTGGACGTGCACCACCACGTGCGTGCCGGGCACCGAGGCCGCGGCGCTCATCAGCGCCTCGACCGTGGCGACCGGATCGCCCGGCAGTCGCAGCCCGCCCAGCTGCGCCCCGATCAGCAGGGTGCCGGGATGGCGGGCGGGTCGCTCGCGCCGCATCCGGACGAAGTCCACCACGTGCGGGTGCGGCAGCAGGCCTGCCCGGACCGACCAGCGACGATCGATCTCGGCGGCCGCCTGGTCGGTCAGGGTGATCACGGTGTCGGCCGCCGGGATCAGCTCGTCCAGCTGGGCGGCGTACCCGGCCTCGTCGTGATCGGTGCCGCCAGAACGCGGGTCGGTGAGGTGGTAGGCGGTGACGACCAGCGGCCGACCCGCCTCCCGGACCGCCCCGCCTGACGGGTGTCCGCCGCGCCGCCCCGGGCGGGCAGGCCGTGCACGTGGATCACGTCGAAGTCGCTGGCGTGCGCCTCCAGCCAGTGCCGCTCGAACGACGGTGGCCGCGCCGGCTGGGCGGCACCGACCGCGGCCACGGTGGGGCGGTGCACGCCGTCCACGCCCTCGGGATGGGCCAGGTGCCGCACGTACACGCCGCGACCGGGCAGCGCGGCCACGGTGATCACGTCGCGACCGGCCCATTCCGGGGAGGCGCGGCGGCGTCTGCGGGAGGGTGACATCAGGTCTTCTCCAACGGTGCTCGCGGTGATCGGTACGCCGTTCG
>CALMAR010000070.1:0-8295 GCA_937859855.1 uncultured Kineosporia sp. | reverse complement strand
AGCCTCACGACTATCCTTTCTCGACAGGTCGGTCCCGCCGCGTGGGCAGGCTCCGGATCAAGCGTGGCACCTGGACTCGCATCCCGCCCGTCGGACACACATCCTGGTGCGGTGAGCATCCAGAAGTTCGGGGACGACCTGCTGGGCAGCCTGCTGGCCATCGCCGTGGACGCCGTTCCGGGCGGGATCGGGGCCGGGGTCAGCGTCGCCGGCGCGGCCGCCGACGTGGGCGACTGCGCGGAGTGCGGCGCAGGCACGCCAGAGCACGACCACGACGGGCGACCCCGCTCGATCGCGGCGGTCGGGGTGGCCGCCGAGCTGGACGCCGCGCAGTGGGCACAGGCGCTCGGCCCGCTCTGGGACGCCTTCCGGACCGGTCAGCTGGTCAGCCGGCCGGGCACCGGCGAGAACGTCGGCTCCGAGGACCCGATCGGGCTGTCCGTGCTGCGCGACGTCTCCGGCAAGGCCCTGAAGAACGTGCGCGGCGCGGTCTTCTCCGCGGGCGAATGGGGCGGGGAGCTGCCCGTCGTCCTGTCGGTGTACCTGGACCGCGCGCCGGACGCGACGTCGCACCGGGTGATCGACCGGTGGGAGCCGCTGGTCAGCCAGGCGCTGTCGATGGTGGAGTACTGCTCCGGCCAGGAGCGGGTGGCCGAGCAGATGCTCCAGATGACCCAGTACCGGCGGGTGATCGAGCAGGCCAAGGGCATGGTGATGGGCGCGCTCGGCAGCGACGCCGACACCGCGTTCGGCACGCTGGCCCGGGCCAGCCAGCACTTCAACGTCCGGCTGCGGAACCTGGCCATCGCCCTGGTCGAGCACGTCGGGGGCGGCGGTGCCGAGCATCCCTCGGACCCGGACCTGGTGGTGCGGCCGAGCCAGGAGGAGACGGACGCCGCGCAGCGGGTCTGGGCGGCGCTGTCCACCAGCACCGCGATCCTGCCGCCGCAACCGGTGCCCGCCGAGGCCGAGGGCTGAGGGGCGCCGCCGTTACGCTGGGCCGGTGAGTGAAGCCCCGCCCGCCGGTGCCACCGACGAGCCCGACGACCTGCCCGACCAGCCTGAAGACCTGCCGGAACAGCTGCGGATCCGGCGGGAGAAGCGTTCCCGGCTGCTGGCCGAGGGCCGCGAGCCGTACCCGGTCTCGGTGCGGCGCACGCACACCCTGGCCGAGGTCCGCGAGGCGCACGCCGGGCTGGAGCCGGACAGCAGCAGCGGTCAGGTCGTCACCGTGGCCGGGCGGGTGGTGTTCGTGCGGATCGGCGGGAAGCTGTGCTTCGCGACGCTGCAGGAGGGCGACGGCACCCGGCTGCAGGTGATGGTCTCCCTGGACGGCGCCGGCGAGGACGCGCTCGCGGCGTTCAAGTCCGACGTCGACCTCGGCGACTTCCTCCAGGTGACCGGCGAGGTGATCTCCTCCCGGCGGGGCGAGCTTTCGGTGCTGGCATCGCACTGGGCGACCGCGGCCAAGGCACTGCGCCCGCTGCCGGTGCTGCACAAGGACCTGTCCGAGGAGACCCGGGTCCGGCAGCGCTACGTCGACCTGATCGTCCGCCCGGCCGCGCGGGAGGTCGTGCGGACCCGGGCCGGAGTGGTCCGCTCGCTGCGCGAGTCCTTCCACGCCCGCGGGTTCCTGGAGGTGGAGACGCCGATGCTGCAGGTGCAGCCCGGCGGGGCCACCGCCCGCCCGTTCCGGACCCACAGCAACGCCTTCGACATCGACCTGTACCTGCGGATCGCGCCGGAGCTGTTCCTGAAGCGTGCCGTCGTCGGCGGGATCGAGAAGGTCTTCGAGATCAACCGCAACTTCCGCAACGAGGGCGCCGACTCCAGCCATTCACCGGAGTTCGCGATGATCGAGGCCTACCAGGCCTACGGCGACTACGACTCGATCGGGCTGCTGACCCGCGAGCTGGTGCAGGAGGCCGCTCTCGCGCTGCACGGCACGACCACCGTCGTCCTGGCCAACGGGACGGAGTACGACCTCGGCGGCGAGTGGGCGCAGATCACGATGTACGGCTCCCTGTCGCAGGCCTGCGGGGTGGACGTCGGGCCGCGGACCGAGCTCGCGGAGCTGGTCGAGCTGGCCGCCAAGCACGACGTCCCGGTGCTGGAGCGCTACGGACCCGGGAAGCTGGCGGAGGAGCTGTTCGAGGCGCTGGTGGTGCCGCAGTTGCACGCTCCCACGTTCGTGCGGGACTACCCGGTCGAGACCTCGCCGCTGACCCGGCAGCACCGCCGGACCGAGGGGGTGGCGGAGAAGTGGGACCTGTACCTGCGGTCCTTCGAGCTGGCCACCGGCTATTCCGAACTGGTGGACCCGGTGATCCAGCGGGAGCGGTTCCTCGAACAGGCGCGGCTGGCCGCGTCCGGTGACGACGAGGCGATGCCGGTGGACGAGGACTTCCTGCGGGCGATGGAGTACGGCATGCCGCCGTCCGGTGGAATGGGCATGGGCCTGGACCGGTTGCTGATGGCACTGACCGGGCTCGGCATTCGGGAAACAATCATGTTTCCCCTGGTCAAGCCGGAATAGGTGGTGCACGTGCTCGCCTTCGTCGGTGCGGTGATTCCGACCGCCGGAGTGCTATTCCTCTTTTGGCTGGGCATTCGGGCCATGCTGCAGGCGGACCGGCGAGAACGGCAGGCGATGGCCAGGATGGAATCGCAGCACTCGCCGACCGATGAGGCGAGGCCCACCGAGGGGTGACCGGTCGACCGGCGGTGAATGTATTTTCACGGTTGCCGCGCCGGCACGGTGCCGAATACGCATAACCATTGTCCAAGTTGACCCGTCATTGTTTGTGCAGCACTATTTTCGTGGCGAACCCGCGAACCGAAGGGGTTCGGAGGAAACAGGAGAGTTCATGGCTCAGAAGACGCAGGTGATCCTCATCGACGACATCGATGGTGGCGAGGCCGAGGAATCGGTCTCGTTCGCCCTGGACGGCGCCGCGTACGAGATCGACCTGTCGGAGGCGAATGCCGAGGAGTTGCGCGAGGCGCTGGCGCACTGGATCGGCCACGCCCGCCGGGTGTCCGGCCGCGGCCGGCCGCGAGCCACTGCCGGGCGGGCGAAGTCGAGCAAGCGGGCGGATCTGTCGGACGTGCGGGCATGGGCGCGGGAGAGCGGGTACGAGGTCAGCGACCGCGGCCGGATCTCCTCCGACGTGATGGAGGCATACGAAGCGGCGCACTGAGGCCGCGGACCACCGCTTCACTCGAGCGCCGTCGGCGGCGGGGGACAAAGCCGCTGAATCCGGCGCCACCGACACGAATTGACGGGGTCGGCTTGGACTCCTCACGCCAGAAGGTCACCGGCGCTCCGGATATCCGCACCGCCGGTGCTCATTTCTGAGCCTGCTGCCCAATTGCCGCGCGGTTGGCCAGCATGCTGCTGGCGGTGACGCCCGCCAGGATTGCCAGCACCGCGACCAGGGATAACGCGGTCGGGATCTCGGGCACGGCTGCCCATTCGGTGTGCGCCCAATGCAGGATCAGCTTTCCGCCGATCAGCAGCAGGATCGCGGCCAACCCGTAGCCGAGATGCACCAGCTTCTGCAGCGCGGTGGCCAGCAGGAAGTACAGCGCCCGCAGCCCGAGCAGCGCGAACGCATTCGTCGCGAATACCAGGTACGGGTCGCCGGTGATGCCGTACACGGCGGGCACGGAATCGACGGCGAACACCACGTCGGTGGCCAGCACGACCACGGTGACCACGGCCAGCGGGGTCAGCGCACGGCCGGAGACCAGCCGCGGACCCTGGTAGTCGGCGGTCACCGGCACCAGCCGCCGCAGCACCCGGACCGAGCGCAGCGCGTCCACGTCCAGCTCGCGGTCGTGCCCGGCGACCGTGTCCCGGAAGATCTTCACCGCGGTCAGCGCCAGGATCAGGCCGAAGACCAGGAACGTGAAGGAGAAGGCCTCCAGCGCCGCCGCTCCGAGCGCGATCAGCACGCCACGCAGCACCAGCGCGCCGGCGATGCCGTACAGCAGCACCCGCTGCTGCAGGGCGGCCGGCACCGCGAAGCCCGACAGCAGCAGCATGAAGACGAACAGGTTGTCGATCGACAGCGACTTCTCCACCACGTACCCGGCCAGGTACTCGGTGCCCGGCTCGCTGCCGTGCCGGACCCACACGTAGGCGCCGAAGGCCAGCGGCAGGGCGACGTAGAACGCGGACCAGGCGGCCGCCTCCCGGGTCGAGACGGCGTGCGGTCGCCTGGTCAGCAGGAAGTCGGCGGCGATCAGGACGGCGACCAGGGCGATCGTGACGGCCCACAGGGCGGGTGTGGCGATGCTGTCGGTCGTGCTCATGCGGGTCGGATCCTCCGGTGCGCGGCTGCTGGCACCGAGGTCTTCCTCACCCTGGCGGGCCGCCGCCCGGGGTGCCGCCCTCGGGGCGGCTCCGTACTGACCGGGACGGCGCGTGGAGGTACTCCCCTCGCGGACGCCGATCCTAGCGGGTCCGGCCCGTGCACCGGGCCCGCGCTCAGCCCAGAGCGAACAGGGGCCCGCAGGACCTGTTGCCCGGAACAGCTCAGGTGTCGCTCCCGTTGGCCGATGCACGGGTGTCGGAACCGTCTCACTCCTGCCAGCGCAGGGTGTTTCTTCCGTCGCCCCGCGTAGCATCGATACAGTCGGCAAGACCGCGGTAGCCGTTTCCCGGGTTCTCCCGGGCCCGGACCGCCTGGCACTCAGGGAGCGCAGATGTTCGAAAGGTTCACCGACCGCGCCCGCCGTGTCGTCGTCCTGGCCCAGGAGGAAGCCAGGATGCTCAACCACAACTACATCGGCACCGAGCACATCCTGTTGGGCCTCATCCATGAGGGCGAGGGTGTCGCGGCCAAGGCGCTGGAGTCCCTGGGGATCTCCCTGGACGCCGTCCGCGAGCAGGTGCAGGAGATCATCGGGCAGGGCCAGCAGGCGCCGTCCGGGCACATCCCGTTCACGCCCCGGGCCAAGAAGGTCCTGGAGCTGTCACTGCGCGAGGCGCTGCAGCTGGGGCACAACTACATCGGTACCGAGCACATCCTGCTGGGCCTGATCCGCGAGGGCGAGGGCGTCGCCGCGCAGGTGCTGGTGAAGCTGGGCGCCGACCTCAACCGGGTCCGCCAGCAGGTGATCCAGCTGCTGTCCGGCTACCAGGGCAAGGAGCCGGCCACCGCGGGCGGTGCCACCGAGGGCACGCCGTCCGGCTCGCTGGTCCTGGACCAGTTCGGTCGCAACCTGACCCAGGCCGCACGGGAGGGCAAGCTCGACCCCGTGATCGGCCGGGAGAAGGAGATCGAGCGGGTGATGCAGGTGCTGTCCCGCCGCACCAAGAACAACCCGGTGCTGATCGGCGAGCCCGGCGTCGGCAAGACCGCCGTCGTCGAGGGCCTGTCGCAGTCGATCGTCAAGGGCGAGGTGCCCGAGACGCTCAAGGACAAGCAGCTGTACACCCTCGACCTCCGCGCCCTGGTGGCGGGCTCCCCCTACCGCGGCGACATCATCCTGTTCATCGACGAGATCCACACGTTGGTGGGCGCCGGTGCCGCTGAGGGCGCGATCGACGCGGCGAGCATCCTGAAGCCGATGCTGGCCCGCGGCGAGCTGCAGACGATCGGCGCGACCACCCTCGACGAGTACCGCAAGTACATCGAGAAGGACGCCGCCCTGGAGCGCCGGTTCCAGCCGGTCCAGGTCCAGGAACCGTCGCTGTCGCACACGATCGAGATCCTGAAGGGCCTGCGGGACAGGTACGAGGCGCACCACCGGGTCTCGATCACGGACGCCGCGCTGGTGGCGGCCGCGACCCTGGCCGACCGGTACGTCAACGACCGGTACCTGCCGGACAAGGCGATCGACCTGATCGACGAGGCCGGCGCCCGCCTGCGGATCCGCCGGATGACCGCCCCGCCGGACCTGCGCGAGTTCGACGAGAAGATCGCGCAGACCCGCCGGGACAAGGAGTCCGCAATCGACGCGCAGGACTTCGAGAAGGCCGCCTCGCTGCGGGACACCGAGAAGAAGCTGCTGGCGGCCAAGGCCGAGCGGGAGAAGCAGTGGAAGGCCGGCGACATGGACATCGTCGCCGAGGTCGACGAGGAGCTGATCGCCGAGGTCCTGGCGACGGCGACCGGCATCCCGGTGTTCAAGCTGACCGAGGAGGAGTCCTCGCGGCTGCTGCGGATGGAGGACGAGCTCCACAAGCGGATCATCGGCCAGAACGACGCGATCCGGGCCCTGTCCCAGGCGATCCGGCGTACCCGCGCCGGCCTGAAGGACCCGAAGCGCCCCGGTGGCTCGTTCATCTTCGCCGGCCCCACCGGTGTCGGTAAGACGGAGCTGGCCAAGGCACTCGCGGAGTTCCTGTTCGGGGACGAGGACAGCCTGATCCAGCTGGACATGTCCGAGTTCTCCGAGAAGCACACCGTCTCGCGGCTGTTCGGCTCGCCTCCCGGCTACGTCGGGTACGAGGAGGGCGGCCAGCTGACCGAGAAGGTGCGCCGCAAGCCGTTCTCCGTCGTGCTGTTCGACGAGGTGGAGAAGGCCCACCCGGACATCTTCAACTCGCTGCTGCAGATCCTGGAGGACGGTCGCCTGACCGACAGCCAGGGGCGCCAGGTTGACTTCAAGAACACGATCATCATCATGACGACGAACCTGGGCAGCCGGGACAGCGCCAAGAGCGTGCAGATCGGGTTCCAGTCCGGCAACGACCCGAAGACCAGCTACGAGCGGATGAAGGGGAAGGTCAACGAGGAGCTCAAGCAGCACTTCCGGCCGGAGTTCCTGAACCGCGTCGACGACACGATCGTCTTCCCGCAGCTGTCGCAGGACGAGATCATCCAGATCGTCGACCTGATGATCGCCAAGGTGGACGAGCGGATGAAGGACCGGGACATGGGCATCGAGCTCACCCCGGCCTGCAAGGTGGCTCTGGCCACCAAGGGCTACGACCCCGTGCTGGGTGCCCGGCCGCTGCGCCGCACGATCCAGCGCGAGATCGAGGACACGCTGTCCGAGAAGATCCTCTACGGCGAGCTCCAGCCAGGCCAGATCGTGCTGGTCGACGCGGAGGGCAGCGGGGAGAACACCCGGTTCATCTTCAGCGGCGCCAGCAAGAGCGGGCCGGTGCCGGACCTGCCGCCGATCGAGACGGCCGGCGAGGGCCAGGCCAGCTGAGGTCTTCGCCTCCGGGGCGGGCCGCATCCTTCGGGGTGCGGCCCGCGTCGGGGCGCCCCGTGTTCCGGGCGCGGCCCCCGCCGGGGTGCCGGCGGCGGCGGGCGGACCCGGCCGGGGGCGGGGGGGGCGCTGCCCGGGGCCGCACCGCCCTTCACCGTCCGGACCGCCCGCACCCCCGACGTCCCCCGGATCGCCCGGCTGGTGTCCGGTTACGCCGACGACCGGATCCTGCTGCACAAGGAGACCGTCACCTACTACGAGGACGTGCAGGAGTTCAGGGTCGCCACCGGTCCCGGCGACGAGATCGTCGGCTGCGGCGCCCTGCACGTGATGTGGGAGGACCTGGCCGAGATCCGCACCCTGGCGGTCGATCCGGGCTGGCACGGCCGCGGGGTGGGCCACTCGCTGCTGGACGTGCTGCTGGCCCAGGCCGTGACCCTCGGGGTGAGCCGGGTGTTCTGCCTGACCTTCGAGGTGAACTTCTTCGCCCGGCACGGCTTCGAGGAGATCGAGGGCACCCCGGTCGCCGCCGAGGTCTACGCCGAGCTGCTGCGGTCCGGCGACGAGGGGGTCGCGGAGTTCCTGGACCTCGCCCGGGTCAAGCCCAACACCCTCGGCAACTCCCGGATGCTGCGGCAGCTGTAGCGGCGGTGTCGCTACGGCCGCAATCGGCTGACGACGTCGTCCAGGCGCAGCTCCAGCAGGGTCACATCGCGGACCTCCACCCGGCTGGTCACCTCGGCCAGCACCTGCTGCGGGTTGCTCGAGCCGGGCCGCAGGCCGAGCCGCTGGCGCAGGCCGCCGGCCTCCACGGCCAGCAGGTCGGTGCCCGGCAGGTCGTCCAGCGGGCGCCCGGGCTCGGTCAGGTCCACCACCAGAACCGCCTGGGCGCCGACCTTCTGGTTCAGCTCCGGCAGCGAGCCCTCGAACGCGAGGCGTCCGGCGTCCAGCACCAGCACCCGCTCGCACAGCCGGTCGACGTCGGCCAGCGCGCGCCCGGTGATCAGCATCGTGCGCCCGTACGAGCGGTGCTCCTGCTCCAGGCAGGCCCGCAGCCGGTCCCGGCCGGCGGCGTCCAGGAACGGGCCGAGGTCGTCCAGCAGGACGATCGAGGGTTCGTGCAGC
>CALMAR010000069.1 GCA_937859855.1 uncultured Kineosporia sp. | reverse complement strand
GACAGGGGCCGGTGAGATGACCGCCCCCGCTCTGTTCGCCGCGATCGGCGGCAAGCCGTACGCGCGGGAACGCAGGGGGATTCGCTGGCCAGCGCGAGGCCCGTGGTTAGGTCGTGCCATGTCGCTGAACGCCGGTCAGGCGCAGGTTCTGACCCTGATCGTCGTTCTGCTGATCACTGTGGTGGTGCTGCTGGTGCTGGTCCGGACCCGGCGCCGGCCTCGGACCGATGGCTCGATCCCGCCCGGGCGGGATGGTGGGCCGCCCCGGGCGGCGGTCATTGTGCACGGCACCAAGGTTGACGACAGCGACGCGCGGCGGCGCCAGATCGAGGTGGGTTCCGGCGAGCTGGGCTGGGCTGAGCCGGTCTGGCTGCCGACCACCGCCGAGGATCCCGGCCACAGTCAGACCGTGAAAGCGCTGGCTGAGAGGGTCGATCAGGTTCTGGTCTTCGGTGGCGACGGCACGGCCAGGGTAGTGGCGGGGGTACTGGCCGGAACATCGGTGCCGATGGGCCTGCTGCCGGCTGGAACCGGCAATCTGCTGGCCCGGAACCTGGGTATCCCGCCGAATCGGCTGGAGTCGTCCCTGCACATCGCCCTGACCGGCCGCCCCCGGACGATCGACATCGGCCGGGCTGAGTTCGCCCGGACCCTGGACGGCCAGGAACTCCCGGTGGCCGAACCGTTCATGGTGATGGCCGGGCTGGGATTCGATGCCGAGGTGATGGCCGACACCGATCCGGCACTGAAGCAGCGGCTGGGCTGGGCGGCGTACATCGTGTCCGGGCTGCGGCGGCTGCGAGGCCTGCGCACGCCGGTGACGATCAGCGTGGACGAGGACCCGCCCCAGCACCGCCGGGTCCGGGCGGTGGTGATCGGCAACTGCGGAACCCTGCAGGGCGGTATCCAGCTGATGCCCGGTGCCCTGCTGGACGACGGCTGGCTGGACGTGGTGATCGTGGCTCCACGCTCGCTGCTGGGCTGGCTGACCGTGACCCGGGCGGTGATCACGCGCAAGCACCACTCAACCGTGCAGCACCTGCGCTGCCGCCGGATCGAGATCCGGGCCGAACGGCCGCTGGCGGTCCAGTTCGACGGCGATCCGGCGGGGGAGGCTCAGATCCTGCGGGCCCACGTCGAGCCGCTGGCCGTGGTCATCCGGGTGCCCGGCTGAGCCGGTCGATTCTGTCCAGCTTCTCGTCCTTCTCGTCCTTGGCTCGGACTCCGGCAGAGCCGGGTGACCGGCTGACCAGCAGCCAGAGAGCCAGCAACGCCAGCAACGCCCACTCGGTGAACGAGTTCTGCACCACCCGGGCGATGAACCGCGGCACGTCCGGGTCGGCGACCAGATTGGCCCCCCACCAGGGCAGCCGCATCCACAGCAGCGCCGCTGCGATCAGCGCGGCCGCCACCCGGCGCGGATCGCGGCCGCAGCCGGCAGAGCCCCGATCACCACCACTGCCCAGTGCAGGTGGTGCACCCAGGACACCGGCGAGACCAGGAACGCCACCAGGCCCATCACCGCCACCACGGCGACGCCGTCCCCGATCCGATCGAACCGGCGAGCCAGCACCAGCCCGGCGGCGAGCACGGCCAGTGCGGCGACCACCCACACCACTGCCCCGGCCAGACCCGGGCCTGGGCCGACCCGGAGCAGGAAGCCCCGCAGCGACTGGTTGGAAGTGCCGGCGTTGGGGCCCAGCCGTCCGGGGTCGAACAGGGCATCAGTCCAGTAGGTAGCCGAAGCCGGCGGCAGGATCAGCGCGCTGGCCACGGTGACCAGCACGGCTACTCCGATCGAGGCCCGTAGTGCGCGCCAGCGCCGGGCGAAGGCCCAGTGCAGCCAGAACACGGCTGGGGTCAGCTTCACCGCAGCGGCCAGCGCCACCCCGATACCGCTGCCGCCGTCCCAGCGGCCGTCCGGCTGCGGCCGGGTCAGATCCCACAGGCAGAGCGCCACGATCACGGCATTGACCTGGCCGAACCGCACGCCCTCGGACACCGGCATCAGCCACACGCAGGCCGCCGCCACCAACCCCTGAGCCAGTCCGAAGCGCTCGCCGAACCGGCTGAGGAAGGGCCGGAAAGCCAGGCCCACCGTGTACCACAGCAGGGCCATCTGCAGCCCGGTCCAGAGCCAGCCGATCACATGGAATGGCGCCAGCAGCAGCGGCAGCGCGGTGAACGCCGCGAACGGCGGATAGGTGAACGGCAGGAACTGGGGCTGATCGGTACGCAGGTCGTAGATCGGGAAGCCGCTGGCCAGCGCCCGGGCCCCCTCCCGATAGACCTGTAGATCGACCTGCCACACCTCCTGCGGAGTGGACACCAGATAGTGCCAGGCCAGCGGCAGGGCAGAGGCGATCAGCGGGATCAGCCCGAGCAGAGTCCAGCGCAGCCCAGCACGGCTGGAGGCCACGGCCGGTGCACTGGTCATGCCGCCATTCTGTCCGCCCCCGCCGACAGTCTGATGAACCCTCCAGTCAGCTGCGATCACGTCAAGCGCGGCACTCGATCCAGTCCGGTCGTCTTGAAGGAAGCCCGCGGCGCGGTTGAGGGGTCCTTCATCCAGGTCGACCCGGTGGGTCACTCGCTCAGGCCGAGCAGCACGCGCGCTTCATCAATCGGATAGGACTTTGTTGGTCCCGGCTCGTTCGCGGGCTTCCCACTCCTCGATAGCCGCCCAGTCCTCGGCGCGTCCTACAACCGCGGCGCTCTGGCCGAGGTGGATCACCTCGTAGGAACCCGTGTCGGACCCGTCCGGCTGGATCTGCTCCATGGGCTGCGCGCTCACAGGGCAAGGCTACGCCGCGCGGCTGACCAAACCGGCGGCCTAACGGTGACCACGGAGAAACGGCTGCACTACAGGCTTCTGGGCGCACCGGGAACAACGGAAAGGCTGTTATCGGCGAGCAGCCGCCTCTCTCAGCGCCCGGCAATACAGTGACCGGCGTGAGACGAACCCTGGCTGCGCTAGCCGTGTTCGGCGTAGCTGGGCTGGGCCTGACCGCGGCACCGGCGCACGCCGCGGTTGAAGCCCGGGCGGCCGGGGTCACCGCCGGGACGTCCAGCGCCGTCCCGGGTCCGATGGTGCTGATCGGCACCGGCGGCGTCCGCTGGAACGACATCGACAGCAGCCAGCCCGCCATGGACACCTTCCTCAACTCGGCGTCCAGCGGCTGGCTGGCGGTCCGCAGCGTGCGGGCCACGAC
>CALMAR010000068.1 GCA_937859855.1 uncultured Kineosporia sp. | reverse complement strand
GCGGCGGCTACTAGCGCAACTTGCGGTCGGGGGGGGCGGGGTTCGACGTGGGCCTGCTGGCCATCGACGAGCTGGCCTACTAATCGGCCACCGTGGGCACCAAGGCGCAGCAGGCCACGTTCACCGCACTGGTGCGGGACCTGGTCGCCCGGGGCCGGGCTGCGGGGATCATCACCGTGGCCGCGACCCAAAGGCCGACCGCCGAGGTCGTCTCCCCCAGCCTGCGGGATCTGTTCGGGTACCGGTGCGCGTTCCGGTGCACCACTCCCGACAGCTCCGACGTCATCCTTGGGAAAGGGTGGGCCAAACAGGGATATTCGGCGATGGAGATCGACCCCGAGGCCCGTGGGGTCGGCTGGCTGCTGGCTGAAGGCGGGATCCCCCGCCGGATCAAGACCGCGTTCCTCACCGACGAGCAGACCAAGCAGCTCGCCGCCCACGCCGCCCGGATGCGGCGCCGGCACGAACTGCCCCCGCTGTGGCCAGACCAGGCGGCCTGACCATTCCAGTGAACATGCAAACGAGTATCGAGAGCCCTTTTCAGGGAAGTCAGATGCCTGCTCCCGCGCCTGCCTCCGGGGTGACTCGGGATGGTGCGGGAGCAGGTTTCTGCATCACCCCTGTAAGGGCAGTGACGGCGGAACAGCAGGCCGAACAACGGTTCTCAGCGGGCCGGGATGAGTGGCAGGCGTGGGAACGTCATGTCGCGACCGTTAGCGGCTGCTCCCAGCCCGTCCGCCTGCGTGGCTCCGCCCACACGATCGATGCCCGGACCGGGGAAGTCCTCGACGTCTACGACGCCGCCGACGCACCCGATGGCGTGATCTACAAGGCGTGCGGCACCCGCCGTGCGTCGGTGTGCCCGTCCTGCGCGGAGACCTACCGGCACGACGCCTACCACCTGATCCGCGCCGGGCTGGCCGGATCCGACTCCGCCGGCGTCCCTGCCAGTGTGGCCGAGCATCCGGTGATCTTCCTGACTCTGACCGCCCCCAGCTTCGGCTTCGTGCACGGCCAGCGGAAACGAGCCGGGCGGGAACTGCCCTGCCGGGCCCGCCGCGACCGCACCTTGTGCCCGCACGGGCGGCCCACCTGGTGCACCCGCCGTCACCGCTCCGGTGATCCGGCGCTCGGGAAACCGTTGTGCCCAGATTGTTACGACTACGACGCGCACGTGATCTGGAACCATCACGCCTCCGAACTATGGCGGCGGACCTCAATGGCCCTGCGCCGCCGCGTCACCGCCGCCGGTAAGGCCCACGGGGTGAAGCTGCGGATCTCATTCGGCAAGGTCGCCGAATATCAGGCTCGTGGTGTCGTCCACTTCCACGCCTTACTCCGCATCGACCTGGTCGACGGAGGCGGCCAGCTGGTGCCGCCTCCGGCCTGCCTCGATGTCGAGGACCTGGCCGCTCAGCTGGCTACCGCCGCGTCGCCGGTCCTGCTGGTCACGGCACCGCACCCGGATTCACCGGGCGGCCAGGGCTGGCCGGTCGGGTGGGGGCGGCAGATCGATGCCCGGATCGTCCGTGACGGACTCACCACCGCCCCGTTACCCGGCGCGGGGGAGGTCGAGGACATGGATGTTGCGTCCTATGTGGCGAAGTACTCGACCAAGTCCACCGAAGCCGCCGGGCTGCGCGCCCGGCGGCTCACTCCGGCCACCATCGACACCTACGACGATGACACGCACGCCGGGCGGCTGATCGGCGCGGCCTGGCAGCTGGGCCGCCCTCAAATCCTGGAACCAGCGGACGAGAACGGCCGGGCACCCTATGACCGGCTCCGGGCCTGGGCCCACATGCTCGGATTCGGCGGTCATTTCCTGACCAAGTCCCGCCGCTACTCCACCACTTTCGCTGAGCGGCGCGGGAAGCGGGCCAGCTGGCGGCGTCGACATCATCGGCAGCGGCTGGCCGCCGAGCGGCCGGACCTGTTTCGCGACCTGGGCGCTGAGGACGACGAGGAAACCGTCCTCATCGTCGGCCAGTGGACGTACGTGGGTTCGGGCTGGCTGTCCTCTGGTGACCAGCTGCTCGCCCTCCAGGCCGCGGCCCGGGCCCGCGAGTACCGCGACATCGTCCGCGAGGAAACCCGTTGCAGCGCATAACAACTCACAACAAGACAGGATCTAAAGGAGAAACCATCATGGAACGACTGCTGATCTCGGTCGAGGAAACCGCCGAACTACTCGGCGTCGGCCGATCCACCATCTACGACCTGATGCGCACCCGCGCCCTGCCATCGGTCCGGATCGGCCGATCCCGCCGGATCCCCCTCGACGGCCTCCGGGAGTACATCGAGCACCTGGCCGACGCCGACAACGACCCCAAGACGTGGGCCGCGAAAGCCGCAGTCTAATGCCGAAAGAACGTGGTCACGGTGAGGGCGGCCTGTTCTGGAACGAACAACGCCAGCGCTGGATGGCCACCGCCAGCGTCGGCTACACCCCGGCCGGCAAGCGCATGGTCAAGAAGGCTAGTGGCCGAACCAAGACCGAAGCCCGGGCCAAGCTCAAAGAGATCATCCGCGATCACGAGGACGGCCTGGCCATCGCACCCACCGACTACACCGTTGGTGACGCCGTCAAGGACTGGCTCGAGTACGGCCTGACGAGTGTTTCTGATGCCACACTGACATCCAATCGGATCGTCAGCGAGAAGCACATCATTCCTTTGCTGGGTGCTCGGAGGCTGCGTGATCTGAGTGCAGATGATGTCGACAAGTGGCTGGTCGGCCGTGCTGAGGTCTTGAGTTCTAGGAGTCTGGAGAAGATTCATTCGGCATTGAATAGATCTGTTCGCCGGGCGATGGCCCGGGACAAAGTCAAGCGCAACGTGGTCGATCTATGCAGCATCCCAGCCGGCCGGGCGGGCCGGCCGTCCAAAGCGCTCACTCTGGCCCAGGCCGAGAACGTGCTGGCGGCCGTCGAAGGAACCCGGATGGGTGCCTACGTGATCGTCTCACTGCTCACCGGAGCCCGGACCGAGGAGATGCGGGCACTGACCTGGGATCACCTCGATCTCGCGGGCCAGCCCGGGAAGAGCCCGCCGGTCCCGCCGTACATGGCCGTATGGCGATCAGTCCGCGTTGGCGGTGACACCAAGACCCGAAAGTCACGTCGAACCTTGGCATTGCCACAACGGGCGGTCGAGGCGCTGGCGGCTCACTGCAAGGATCAAGCCAAGGACCGGGAGGCGTCGGGGGATCGGTGGATCGAGCTGGGCCTGGTCTTCACCACGCGATACGGAACGCCGCTCGACGCTGCCGACGAACGACAGAATTTAAAAAAAGCAATACAACCTAACAATAAAATATACACGAAGCAGTGGAGGCCACTCGAGCTGCGGCACAGCTTCGTCTCGCTGCTGTCGGACCAAGGGGTGCCGATCGAGGAGATCTCGCGCTTGGTTGGGCACAAGAGCACAAGCGTGACCGAGTTGATCTATCGCAAGCAGATCAGGCCGGTGATTCAGACTGGTGCTCAGGCGATGGATGCCTTGTTCGGCCCGTCACATGTGACTCAGTTTGTAGCTCAGAAGGTCGAGAAGGCGTGAAATCCGGTGGGCGATACTGGGATCGAACCAGTGACCTCTTCGGTGTGAACGAAGCGCTCTCCCGCTGAGCTAATCGCCCGGGATGGCCTGCTGGGGCCGGGGCCGTGCAGACCTGAGGATGGTAGCGAACGATGCCCGCCGGAACCCAATCACTTCAGCAGCCCGGATCCGGCGGCCTGTTCCGGCTCATTGGGACAGGCCCGGGATGGCTCTGACCCAGCTGCCGGGGACCCATCCCGGTACGCCGGTGATCCGGAGGGCCAGGTAGATCGCGCCGAGAACAACCAGAACCGTCGCCAGCCCGGCCAGAACCCGGACCGGCCAGGACTGCCGGCCCAGCCATGCCGTCCAGGCCGAAACCTTTTCGCGGGCAAAGCGGCTGAGCCGCTTAGCCCACTCGAACTCCGTGGCCAGCACCGCCAGGCCAAGAAAGATGACCACCCAGCCCGGGCCGGGAAACGGCAGCAGGACGATCCCGGCAGCCACGATTGCGGTGCCGGCCAGCCCGATCGCGATCCGGTAGATCCGGTTCAAGCCGGGCCGCCGCCGGATGGACTCGCGCCAGCCCTGGAACCGGGCCTTGAGGGCGCCGGTCTTCCCCGGGTCGTCGTCCTGGTCCGGCTCGGCGGCCTGCTCGCGCTCCTGATGCTCGGTGCCGGTCACCGGCCAAGCCTAGGCGCCGCCCACAGCCAGTGGCGGCCCTGCTTGATCCACAGCCGCGTTACCCAGCGCGACCGCAGCACGGCTTCAGCCCGCTCCAGCTCGGTCCGGCCCAGTCCCGGCCGCCAGCGCAGGCCGACTTGGCGGGATCACCACCCATCTGGCGGGTTTCGGATACGCCCGTCCAGGGAAAGATGCCCCTGTAGACCACCTGTGTGCCCCCCATAACGGTGACGGGTCACCTACAGTGCAGCCAAGGCGTACGGGGCAAGAAGAAGGAGAACCATGCAGCCGCAAGTCGACGTCGAGGCCTCCGTCCAGCTGCGTCTGGTGGTCGCCGACGCTGACGCTGTCCCGCTGCCCGTCAGTCTGCGCTACAGCGCCGCAGATCCCTACGCGGTCAGGGCTGTGTTCTCCGGTGATGGCATGGAGGTCGAGTGGGTCTTTGCCCGCGACCTGCTCCGCACCGGGTTGTCCACCCCGATCGGCGACGGCGATGTGCACGTGTGGCCATCCTGGGGTACTGGCCGCGAGCTGGTCATGATCAGTCTGACCTCGCCTGACGGTCAGGCCGTGCTGGAGGCCAGCGCGGACGACGTGCGGACCTTTCTCGATCGCACCGCTGTCGTCGTCCCGGACGGCGAGGAAAGCCTGTATCTCGACCTGGACGCCGCTGTCGCCCGCCTGCTCACCTGACTCAGGGGTCGATCTGCTCGGCCGCCCGGGTGTCGTAGAGGCTGATCGCCGCCTGCCCGGCCGCACTCAGCTGCAGCACCCGGCCATTGATCTCATTGACCGGCTGCACGCCCCTGGTTGAGCTGGCCAGCAAAACGTCCTCGGCGTCGTCCAGTACTTCGATCGGCAGATCCTTCTCGGTGACCTGAAGGCCGTCCGCCGCCCACTCGAGCAGCAACTCCCGGGTGATTCCGGCCAAGCAGCCCGAGCTGAGCGGCGGCGTGATCAGTTCGCCGCCGATCACCACCAGCACATTCGATCCGGTGCCCTCGCACAGTTCGCCGCGGGTATTGGCGAAGATGGCCTCGGTCGCACCGTGCTGATGCGCGTATTCGATCGCGACCACGTTGTCGGCGTAGGAGGTGGTCTTCGCTCCGGCGATCGGCGAGCGCTCGTTCCTGGTCCAGGGCACGGTGATGGCGGTGTTGTGCAAGGGCCACGGCTTCGCTGGGGCTAGCACCACGACCAGGGTCGGCGGCACATCGTCCCGGCCCGAGCCGAGCGGGCCGATGCCGCCGGTGACGGTGACCCGGAGCCTGCCGTCGCCGTCCAGATCAGCAGCGGCCAGAATCTGGGTGATGGCGTCGCGGATCTGGGTCTCAGCCGGTAGCCGCAGGCCGAGCAGGGCGGCGGAACGAGCCAGCCGCCGGAGGTGCCGGGTGAGGGCGAAGGGCTGGCCGTCTTGGACCAGGCACGTCTCGAAGACGCCGTCGCCGACGGTCAGCCCATGATCGAGGGCGCTGATCGCGCCGCTGCCGTCGCTGAGCCGGCCGTCGACCCACACACTCATGCTCATGCCGGACACCCTACGAGGCGGGCAGTCCGGCTGGTGCCGGATCGGCGGCTATGAGTTGGACTCGCCTCCTGCCGTTCGGATAACGTACGAACGCACCTGGTGACGGCCAAGTGGCCCGGTTCAGCAGTGCGGACGTAGCTCAGCTGGTAGAGCATCACCTTGCCAAGGTGAGGGTCGCGGGTTCGAATCCCGTCGTCCGCTCGGAGGTCCACAGCCTCACGGTGGAGTGGCCGAGAGGCGAGGCAACGGCCTGCAAAGCCGTGTACACGGGTTCAAATCCCGTCTCCACCTCTGATGTGCCGAACCTGGCACACCATCCCGGGCGATTAGCTCAGCGGGAGAGCGCTTCCCTGACACGGAAGAGGTCACTGGTTCAATCCCAGTATCGCCCACCATCATTCGCGCAGGGCAGCGAGTGGCCCCGCGATGGAGCAAGCTCCACTCTTGACCTGACGGCACCGATTTAGGACCCTGGCAGCTACAAGGACGAGCCCAGTTCTGGGCCCGGCCAGCTCTGCTCGGGCAAGGTGTCCCATGTATCAGACCGGTCCCTCACTCACGAGCCTGGCCGGGCCCCTCATCGCCGTGACGTTCTACTTCTATTGCCTCTACGACTTCAGCCAGACCAACGAAGCCGAGATTCGCACGTACAGCAAGCAGGCCTGGGTCCTGATCCTTGTATTCGGCAACATCGCCGGCGCCTTGCTCTGGTTACGTAACGGCCGGCCTCGGCGGTAGCGCCCTCGTTGCTACGGGCGCGCTGACAGGGTGAGTGACGACCAGTCACGATACGCCGCATCCACAGCGCCCATCGCCGGACAGTTCGCGCAGGCCAAACGCCGGTCGGATATCTTCACTGACCGGGCGAACCCGGAACTCTCACCGGTTCAATCCACGTTCGCCGAGATCTCGCTGACGAGGCAGCCGCTGTCTTCGCACGTCCCGGCCGACTCGGATGTTCGTGACAGCGGGCCATTGCCGAGCCGATTGCCTGCTATGTGCGCTCAGTTTGGGCAATGAATGTGCCCGCCAGGTGATCCGTTCAGCTCCTAGGTGGCGACAGGCAGGTTATGGACAGCGCGGAGGTGAGCGACGCCGATCTGCTGGCGCGGGTCGCGGCCGGCCAGGAACGCGCCCTGCACGAGCTGATGCATCGGCACTCGGCCTGGCTGTCGCTGCGTCTTCGGCGCCGTACCTCCGACGACGAGCTGGCCGCCTCGGCCCTGCAGGACACGTTCGTCGCTGTCTGGCGAACTGCGCGCCGCTATCGCGGGGAAGGCGATGTAGGGGCCTGGCTCTGGGGGATAGCGATCCGCCAGCTCCTTTCCCGGTTGCGCGCCCGGCAGGGCCCGCGACCGGTCAGCCAACAGGTGATCTCCGCCCTGGTGCCGGCCTTGCGCAGCGCCGAGGACGAGCTCTTCGTGGCCGTCGAGCACGGCGACCTCGGCACGGCGCTCAGTGGCCTGTCGCCAGAACTGCGCCAGGCCCTGCAGGCGACCGTCATCGACGGGCTGAGCACGAGGGAGGCGGCCCAATTGATCGGCGTGCCGCAGGGCACGGTGAAGAGCCGGGTGCGCTTGGCCAAGGCCCAGATGAGGAAGCAGCTTGTGGAGGGACTGACATGACGTGGCACATCGACGGCCCGGCCTGGCAGGCGTACGCCGAAGGCAGTCTCGACCCGGCCGCTGAGGCCGCCGTCGAGATGCACGTGACGGGCTGCGCCACTTGCCAGTCCGGGGCGCGGACCTTGATGGCGGACGACGTCCACTCACTCTGGGAGGCGGTTCACACCGAGATCACGACTCCTCGGCTGGCCCGTCCGCTTCGGCTGCTCACCCGGTTCGGGGTGCCCGAGGAGGATCTGGTGGTGGTGGGCGCCGCCCACGACCTGCTGCTCTCGTGGTCAGTCGCGGTAGGAGCGGCGGTGTGCTGCGCGATCGTCGTCGGCCTGTTCCCCGTGCGCTTTCCCGGCGGCCCGCAGGCGCTGTTTCTCGTGCTGGCACCGCTGATCCCGGTGCTGGCCGTCGTGGCCACCTTCGATGCCACCGACCCGTTCCGTGAGGTCACCGAGGCGGCGCCGTTCTCGATGCTGCGGCTCGCCCTGCTGCGGACCACCGCCGCCCTGACTGCTGCGGTACCACTGACTGTCGCGGTGACTCTGACGGTGCCCGACCTGCACGCCTATTTCGCGACCTGGCTGCTGCCGGGACTCATGCTCACGCTGACGGCACTGATCATGCTCACCTGGTTCACCGCCTGGGCGGCCGGCGCGGTGGTGAGCCTGGCCTGGCTGGCCGTGGCCGTTACGGCGGCCAGCACTCACAGCCTCGGCGCCGTGGCCACCGTGGCCGGCCAGGCGGCCTGTGCCGCCGCCGTCGTGACACTCCTCGTGCTTCTCGTCCGCACGACCACCGTCCAGCACGCCCGGGTGGCGCGATGACTGCCAGGCTGGAGAACGTCTCCAAGAGCTACGGCCGGGCCCTCGCGCTGGGACCGACCACATTGCGGCTGGATCCCGGCGTGATCGGGCTGCTCGGTCCCAACGGCGCCGGCAAGACCACAATGCTGCGCCTGCTCGCCAGCGTCCTGTCCCCCAGCACCGGCACGATCACCGTCTCCGGCCACGCCGTCACCGGCTCGCACACCGAGCGCACCCAAGCTCGCCGGAGGATCGGCTATCTGCCGCAGGAGGTCGTCTTCCCGCGCGGGATGACCGCCTTTGGGTTCCTGGACTACATCGCCGTGCTCAAGGAGTGGCGCGAGACCGGCAACCGTCATCAGGAAGTGCGCCGGGTGCTGGCCCAGACCGGCCTCGCCGATCGCGCGACCCTCAGGGTGAGGGCGCTGTCTGGTGGCCAGCGCCGCCGGTTGGCGATCGCTCAGGCGCTGATCGGCGCTCCCGAGCTGCTCATTCTGGACGAGCCGACCACCGGGCTCGACCCGGAGCAGCGGGCGTCGCTGCGCGGCATCCTCTCCGCCCTGACCGGCACAGTCCTGATCTCCACCCATCAGACCGAGGACGTCGCGGCGCTGTGCGACCGGGTGATCGTCCTGGACGCGGGCCGGGTCCGCTTCGACGGCGCTGTGCCAGCACTGCTGGCCACTGCCACCGGCCGCGTGCACCAGGGACCGGACGCCAGCCTCGGCGCGGTCCAGACCTGGAGGACGGGCACCGGCCTGATCCGATCCGTGGGCGGCTCGCCCGGTCCCGGCTCCACCATCGTCGAGCCGACAGTCGAAGACGCTTATCTGCTGCTGAGAAGCGCTACCCCTGAGGGAGTTTCACCATGACAACGACAGCTCCGGCACCGGCACCGATCCTGGGCGTCTTGGCCCGGCAAGAGATCCGAAACTATCTGCGGTCCCGGTTGTTCTGGGCCGGAACGGCCCTGCTGATCGCGTTGCAGGTTTTCAACTGGGCCGATCGCGGCGCGACCTGGACCGGGGGCAACGGGCCGTCAGCGGCGTACGACATGATCTCGCCGGCCGCGCTGCTCGGCCTGTTCGGCATGATCGTGATGGCGGGCCTGACCAAGCGATCGGACCGCGCCGCCGCCGCGGCCGGGGCCGTGGCGGTCCCCGAACGCACCCGGACCCTCGCGCTCACGGCCGCTGCCGTGGTGCCGCTGGTGACGGCGCTGGCCTGGTTCGCCGAAGCGCTGACCAACTATCTGGTCGAACCACCCGCGGCCTACACGGTGCCGTTCGGCCCGATCGGGGACGGTTACGTATTCACTGTGATGTTCGCTCTGGGTGTGGTGGCCGCCATCGGTGGTCCGGTACTGGGCCTGCTGATCGCTCGCTGGCTGCCAAGCCGCGGTGCCGTCCCGCTCGCGGTGGTGCTCGTCGTCCTGCTGACGATCCTGATGCAGGGAAACTTCCGCTCCACCTGGCACTGGCGCATGGTCTGGCCATGGACCTACTGGTACGGCCCGTTCGGCTGGAACAACACCGACCGCTGGGTGGTGCTACCCGGCTCTCCATACGCGTGGCTGGTCTACCTGTTCGCGCTGTGCGGACTCGGGGTGCTGGCCGCCGTCTACCACGACCCGGAGTCCGACCGTCGCGCATTGCGCAGGGCGATCAGCGCGACGGTCCTGGTGGCCGCCGTCATGGTCGTCCTGAGCATGACGCTCGGCCTGAACGCGGCCGCCGTCAACCCAGTCGTCGTACCAGCCGGGTGATGGCGCGGCACGCGGCGCAGGCCGTGCCGTGGAGGCTGGTCGGCGCCGGCTCGACCCTGATCGTGGTCCTGCTCGCCGCCGTCCGCTGGGACCAGTGGAGGCTCTGGCCGCTGCAGGGCGTTGCCGTGGGACTTCTGGGCGCATCGGCCGGCTGGTGCCTGGATGAACCGGCCGCCGCGATGGTCGACCCGGCTCCGCGCGGGCTCGGCTGGCGCACCGCCGCCCGGGCCGCTGGCATCACCGTCCTGCTTGCTTCTTGGTCCGCTGGGGTCTGGTGGGCCCGCAGCCAGCTCCACGATCACCCGTGGCCGGTCTTCGGCCAGGGGCTTTCTGCGGTCGCGGTCGCCCTGGCCTGGGTCACCTGGCGCCGGGCCCGCGGCGAAC
>CALMAR010000067.1 GCA_937859855.1 uncultured Kineosporia sp. | reverse complement strand
GAGCCACGGCCGGTCCCGCCGGTCCCGCTCATCCCGCCGGTCCGCGCCGGGGACGACCGGATGCGGCCGACCCGGCCCGGCTGGCCGCCTTCGAGACCCTGCGCGCGGTGCGTGAGCGGGACGCCTACGCGAACCTGGTGCTGCCCGGCCTGCTGCGCCGGGCTGGGCTGCACGGCCGCGATGCCGGGTTCGCCACTGAGCTGGCCTATGGAACCCTGCGCGGGCAGGGCGGTTACGACGCCGTGCTGGCGGCCTGCTCGGACCGGCCACTGGCGGCGCTGGACGACGACGTCCGGGATGCGCTCCGGCTCGGCCTGCACCAGCTGATCGGGATGGAAATGCCCGCGCACGCCGCGGTGGCCACCACGGTCAGCCTGGTCCGGGCGACCAGCGGGCCTGGGGCGGCCCGGTTCGCCAACGCGGTGCTCCGGCGGGTCACCGAACGAGATCCGGCGAGCTGGATCCCCAGCGTCGCGCCGGACCAAGCGGCCGACCCGGATGGCCACCTGGCCATTACCTACTCCCACCCGGAATGGGTCGTGCGGGCGCTGCGGGACGCCCTGACCGCGATGGGCCGCCCAGCCGATGAGCTGCCCTCGGTCCTGGCCGCTGACAACGATCGGCCGCCGGTGACCGCGGTGCTGCTGCCCGGACTGGCTGACCCGGACGAGATCGAAATCACTGCCCCCGGCCGATTCTCGCCCCTGGCCGCGACCATCACCGGCGACCCGGGGCGGATTCCGGCGATCCGGGAGGGGCGGGCCCGGGTGCAGGACGAGGGCAGTCAGCTGGCCGCGCTGGCGTTGGCGGCCGCCCCCGTGACCGCTGATCGCGGGCGCTGGCTGGACCTGTGCGCCGGTCCGGGGGGTAAGGCGGCGCTGCTGGGCGCTCTGCTGGCTCAGCGGCATTCAGCCGGTGCGGTCGGTGACGACGCCGAACTGGTGGCGGCCGAGATCAGTGAGCACCGGGCCGACCTGGTCGCGCGGGCGCTGGCACCGGTGCCGGTGGCCTACTCGATCCGGACCGGCGACGGCCGGATGGTCGCGCAGGACGAGCCGGGCCGCTACGACCGGGTGCGGGGGCCCCGCCGCCGGCGGCCGCCACCCCGCGGGCCCCGGACGCCGGCTGATCTGAGCGCGCTGCCACCGATCCAGCGCGGCCTGCTGGACGCCGCGCTGGACGCCGTCCGCCCCGGCGGTGTGGTGGCCTACGTGACCTGCTCACCGCATCCGGCCGAGACCCGGGCCGTGGTGGACGACGTGCTGAAGACCCGGGCCCGGGCTGGCAAGCCGGGCGCGGAACGGCTCGACACAGCGGCCATACTGGCCGAGATCACCGGCGCTGAGAGGGTTTTCGGGCCGGGGCCCGACGTCCAGCTCTGGACCGACGTGCACGGCACCGATGCCATGTTCATGAGTCTGATTGTCCGGCCCGCGGAGTGACGTGAGCGCCGAGGATCAGGGCGCACCGGCGGGGAGGATCAATGGCGGTGTTCTGCCGTCCCCGGGCCCCCTGGAGCTGATTGATCCTCCCCGCCGGATCGCCTTCGGGCGAGGAGTTTCTGTGCGTGTGCTGGGGGCGGCAGGGAGCGCGACGGCCCGGTCCACAGTGCTGCAGGACGCCGGCCCCATACGCTCAGCTGGTGGTTATCCAGATCTCGCCGAGCATTCTGTCCGCCGACTTCGCGCACCTGGGGGACGAGCTGCACCGGATCAGCAACGCGGACTGGGCGCATGTCGATGTGATGGACAACCACTTCGTCCCCAATCTCACCCTTGGGCTGCCGGTGGTCGAGGCGCTGATCAAGGTCTCGCCGATTCCGATCGACTGCCATCTGATGATCGAGGACCCGGACCGCTGGGCTCCGGAGTACGCCGAGGCCGGAGCGCAGAGCGTCACCTTCCACGCCGAGGCCGCCAGGGCGCCGATCCGGCTGGCCCGGGAGATCCGCGGCCACGGCGCCCGGGCCGGGCTGGCGCTGAGACCAGCCACCCCGATCGAGCCCTATGCCGACCTGCTCACCGAAGTGGACATGGTGCTGATCATGACCGTTGAGCCGGGATTCGGTGGTCAGCAGTTCCTGGACCTCTGCCTGCCCAAGATCCGCCGTACCCGGGAGGCGATCCGGGACTGCGGCCGGGAATTGTGGCTCCAGGTGGACGGCGGGGTATCGGCCAGCACGATCGAGCGCTGCGCTCAGGCCGGGGCGGACGTCTTCGTGGCCGGCTCGGCCGTCTATGGGGCCGATGACGCGGCGGCTCAGATCGATCAGCTACGGGCGATGGCGGCTGCGGCGGCACAATGACCTGGCCAGGACGGGAATCCGGCCGGGTGGCACACTGTTTCCAGCAAACGCACCAGGTGCTCAGAGCAGGCTGAGCACTCAGACGAACAGCAAGCACAAGCGTGCTCCGGGGTCGGTGTAATTCCGAACCGGCGGTGACAGTCCGCGACCCGCTCGCTGACGGCGCAAGCCTGAGGCGATCGGTTGATCTGGTGGAATTCCAGGACCGACGGTGAAAGTCCGGATGGGAGGCAGCACGCGGCGTGATCTGGGTATGCGGTATCGGTTTGCCTGGATTCGCGCCGGGATCAGCGCGGGATGACTGCGACTGATCGATCACCCGGGGCCCGCCGTGAACGGCGAGAGCAGGAGGGTGATCGATGTTCACCGGAATCATCGAGGAGCTGGGGCAGGTCGCTGCCCTGGATCATGGGGCGGATTCGGCCCGGATCAGGATCAACGGGCCGCTGGTGACCTCGGATGCCCAGCTCGGAGCCTCGATAGCGGTGAATGGCGTCTGCCTGACGGTCACGTCGGTCGACGGCGAGACCTTCACCGCCGACGTGATGGCCGAGACCCTGGCCCGGACCTCGCTGGCCCACGCGGCGCCGGGCACAGCGGTCAACCTGGAACGAGCCCTTCCGGCGTCCGGCCGGCTCGGAGGCCACATCGTGCAGGGACACGTCGACGGCACGGGAACTGTGCTCGACCGGACCCCCGGAGATCGCTGGGAGCTGGTCCGGGTCGCGGTGCCGCCGTCCCTGGCCCGGTATCTGGCCGAGAAGGGGTCGCTGGCGATGGACGGCGTCTCGCTCACCATCGCCCGGCTGGAGGATCAGCCGGACGGCTCGGCCGCGGTCACGGTGTCGCTGATCCCAGAGACCCTGGCCCGCACCACCCTGGGCCGGCGCGCCGCGGGTGAACGGGTGAACCTGGAGGTGGACGTGCTGGCCAAGTACGTCGAACGGCTCACCTCGGCGGCCCTGGCCGGTGCCCGATGAGCACGCATCAGCGGATGCAAGCGCAGACCGGCCAGGACGCCGGCTCCTGCGCGGGCGCGGTGATCGCGCTGGACGCCGTACCAGCCGCGATCGACGCGATCCGCCGCGGCCTGCCAGTGATCGTGGTGGACGACGCCGACCGGGAGAACGAGGGTGACGTCATCATGGCGGCGGTACACGCCACCCCGGAGTGGCTGGGCTGGATGATCCGGCACACCTCCGGGATGCTCTGCGCGCCGATGCCAGAACAGCTGGCCGACCGGCTGGAGCTGCCGCACATGGTGGCCCGCAACGAGGACTCGATGCGGACGGCCTACACCGTCTCGGTGGATGCCCGGCACGGCGTGCACACCGGGATCAGCGCCGCCGACCGGTCCACCACCCTGCGCGCGCTGGCGGCTCCGGATGCGGTGGCCGGCGACCTGACCCGGCCCGGCCATGTGTTCCCGTTGCGGGCTCGGCCGGGCGGGGTGCTGGTCCGGCGCGGCCACACCGAAGCGGCGGTCGACCTCTGCCAGCTGGCCGGGTTGCCGCCGGTGGGGGTGCTGGCCGAGGTGGTGGACGACGCCGGTCCCACCACCCGGCTGCCCGGCCAGCGGGCGCAGGCCGCCGCGCCCCCGCAGCCCCGAGCGCGTGACTTCGTCGAGCGTCGCGGCCGGCGGGCGCTGGCCGACGCGCACCAGCTGCCGCTGATCAGCATTGCCGACCTGGCCCGCCATCTGCGGCGTGAGGGCCCCGATGCCCCGGCTGAACTGGGCCCGCGACGATTGTCTGGTGGCGGTATCGAGGACCGTCCTCAGCGGCCGGGCAACCAGCGGGTGCAGCGGGTGACGGAGAGCCGGCTGCCCACCCGGCACGGCGACTTCCGCGCGCTGGCCTACCGCGACCTGCAGACCGGGCAGGAGCACGTGGCTCTGATCGCCGGGCGCCCGGCCGGTTCGGCCGCCCTGGTCCGGGTGCATTCGGAGTGTCTGACCGGTGACGTGTTCGGCTCCAGCCGGTGCGACTGTGGCCCGCAGCTGGACGCCGCGATGGATCTGATCGGCCGGGAAGGTGGAGCGATCATCTATCTGCGCGGCCACGAGGGCCGGGGGATCGGGTTGCTGGCCAAGCTGACCGCCTACCGGCTGCAGGACGCCGGCCTGGACACCGTGGCCGCCAACACCGCGCAGGGCCTGCCGGTGGATGCCCGTGAGTATGGCGCCGCTGCCGCCATCCTGCGCGATCTCGAGCTGGACCAGATCCGGCTGCTCACCAACAATCCGGCCAAGCTGGCTGGGCTGACCCAGCACGGCATCCGGATCAGGCAGCGCATGGCGCTGCAGGCGGGGGTGAATCCGCACAATCATCGTTACCTGCGGACCAAGCGCGACCTGATGGGTCACCAGCTGGACGGAGCTGAGATCGACACCGAGATCGGCTCCGGCCCGCAGAGCGGCGTTCCGGGCAGCGAAGTGGCGGCGTCATGAGAGAGCCAATCGAGCCCGCCATGAGGCTGGGCGCACGACCCGCCGAGCGCAGGGCCTGGCTCACTACGAGGGACGAGCGGTGAGCGGATCGGGAGCTCCGGCGCCCACGCCGGTGGAGGGCAGCGGGTTGCGGGCCGGCCTGATCGCGGCGGCCTGGCATCCTCCGGTGATGGCCGGGCTGGTCGGTGGCGCCCGGCGGGGACTGGAGGCCTGCGGCGTCCGCGATCTGGTGGAGATCGAGGTGCCGGGCAGCTTCGAGCTGCCGGTGGCCGCGTCGCGGCTGGCGATGGCCGGAGTGGATGCGATCGTGGCCCTGGGGGTCGTGGTCCGGGGTGGCACACCGCACTTCGACTACGTGTGCGCCGGGGCGACGACGGGGCTGACCGAGGTCAGCACCCGGACCGGTATCCCGATCGGCTTCGGCCTGCTCCCCTGCGACACGCGCGAGCAGGCCCTGGCGCGGGCCGGGCTGCCCGGATCGAGCGAGGACAAGGGTTTCGAGGCCGCCGTCGCCGCGATCAGCACAGCCGTCGCGTTGAGCCCGTTCCCGTCCCCGATCACGGCGCACTGGACCTGACCCAGGCTGAGTGCGGGCACTCTCAGGGTGGGTGAGGCCGCCGCATAGGGTGAGGCAGCGTGAAGACGTTCGATGCGCTGTTCGCCGAACTCAGCGCCCGGGCCCAGACCCGGCCCGAGGGCTCCGGCACGGTCGCGGCCCTGGACGCCGGGGTGCACGCCATCGGCAAGAAGGTGGTCGAGGAGGCGGCCGAGGTTTGGATGGCCGCCGAGCACGAGGGCAGGCAGCGGACGGCGGAGGAGATCTCTCAGCTGCTCTATCACCTGCAGGTGCTGATGCTGGCCACCGGTCTTACCCTCGCCGACGTCTATGAACACCTGTGACCGCTCATGCTCGCCGGTCAGCCGATGAGCCAGCGCCGATGACCGGTCCCAGCCGGGAGCAGGCCTGGGCCGATCTGCACCAGCCGTTCCGGCCCCGCCGGGCCCGACGGGTGGCGGCGGTGATCGCCGTCATGCAGTTCGCCGTGCTGTTCGTGATCGCCCTGATCCTGCCCGGCACCGGGCCGCTGGCCTTCCACTGGTACGACCGGGGCGGTGTGATCGGCGTGGCCGCCGTGGTCGCCTGGTTCCTCTCGCGCTACGTCCGGCTGCGGGCGATGCCGGACCAGGAGGGCCTGGCCGTGCGCAATCTGCTGCTGGGACGGACGGTCAGCTGGGCGCAGATCATCGCCGTCCGGATGGGCAACGGTGAACCCTGGGTCACCCTCGACATCTCGGACGGCGATGTGCTCGCGGTAATGGCGATCCAGCGGGCGGACGGCGCCTTCGGCCGGGCCGAAGCGAGCCGGCTGGCCACCCTGGTCGCCGCCCACTCGCCCCGCGACCCCCGCTGACCATCTCTCGGGCTTGAGGATCATGGCTGATCACGGCTGATCACGGCTGACTGGGTTCTGGCACTCAGCCCTTCGCGGCCGCCTCCACCGCCTTCTTCACCGTCGCCGGGGAGTGATCCTTCAGCTTCTGGCCGTTCACGATCAAGGTCGGAGTCTCCACCACTCCGGCCTTCGACGCCGCATCGGTGGTCTTGGCCGCCCAGGCCTTGTACGTGCCGTTCTTGGCCGCCTGCTCCAGCGCGGCCCGCGGTCCGCCGGCATCCACCGCGTACTGGATCAGCTGAGCATCAGTCAGGCCAGCGCTGCCCTCCTTGGGCTGGTGGGTGTAGAGCGAGGCGTGGAAGGCGGCGAAAGCGGCCGGATCCGAATTGACCAGTGCCGCCGCGATGTTCAGCGCCCGGGTGGAGTAGCCGGTGCTGGACATCCGGTCCAGGAAGGCGATCGGCCGGTACTCCACCTTCACCGTTCCGTCGCTCACCCACTGCTGAATCTGGCCCGCGCTGCCCTGCTCGAAGTCCTCGCAGGCTGGGCACTGGAAATCCTCGTAGGCGACCAGGGTGACCGGAGCCGTCGGCTGGCCGACCACGATCGAGCCGTTGGAGCTGAGATTGGCCGGTGCGATCGCCGACTCGGTCTTGCTGGTCTTCGAGGCATGGATCAGCACGAAGGTGGCGGCGATCACCAGCACGACCAGGGTGACCACGCTGAGGGCGATCACCGATCGGCGGCGGGCCTCCCGGCGAGCAGCCTCAGCGCGCAGCTGGGCGGCCTTGTCCCGGGCAGACTTGGCGGTACGGGCATTGGTCATGACCAGAGTTCCTTCGAAGAGTGGGGGCGGCCCAGAGGATCAGGGGACAGCCGCAGCGCGGCGTCCAAGGAGAACGGGCTGGCCGGATGCCGGATCAGCCAACCGCAGGCGGCGATGATGACCGCGTTGATCGCCAGTTCGCGCAGATATCCCGGCACTGGGTTACGGCTGTATCCGCCGTTGCCGAAGCAGCCGCACTCGATGTGCAGGCCGCGGGCCCAGGCGCTGCCGATGCCGGCTATGAACACGCCGCTGAGCAGTGCGGCCGCCGTCGCCACAGGGCGGATCAGCAGCCCGGTCAGCAGCAGCACCCCCAGAGCGATCTCGGCCACCGGCAGCACCGTGCCGAAGGCCGGAACCAGGGCTTCGGGCAGGATCCGGTAGGCGCGGACCGATCGGATCGTCTGATCGATGTCGGTGATCTTGGCGAAGCCGAATCCGGTGTAGATGCCGCCAGTGATCAGCCGCGCGCCGAGGGCGTACGAGGACGGCAGGAACTGAGGCAGTGCCATGGGGTTCTCCAGGGGTGCGGCCGGATGCTGGCCGGCTCAGACGCTGGCCGTGGTCAGATGCTGACCGGAACCGGCGGGCCGCGTCTGCGTACGACCTGCAGGACGCCCGCGGGGCGGGCCGGCCGCGGCCGCTGGGGGTCCGGGCGCTGGCCACGCCGGGCCAGGAC
>CALMAR010000066.1 GCA_937859855.1 uncultured Kineosporia sp. | reverse complement strand
CTTGCCAGGTGTCGGGTTCCAGCTTGGCGGGGAGGGCGACGGCGGTCAGCAGCGGCGCGGCCAGATCCTCGGCTCGGCGCAGCTGCGACCGGCTCACCCCCGCTCGCTCAGCGCGGCTGAACAGCCAGCCGGGCCGGGCCGACGCGGCCGCCACGGTTCGCAGTCCGGTGATCACCCCTTCGGCGCGCTCCTGCGCTGAGAGCAGATCGACGTCGCCGCGGTGACTCGGCGCCGGACCGGCCGCTCGTAGCAGTTCGTCGATGGAGATGTCCGGCTCCGCCTCAGGCTGAGCAGCCAGCTCATCCGGGCTTGCCCTCAAGGCCGGTAACGCGGTGATCAGCAGGTTCTCGCCCTGCGGCCCGGTGAGCAGGTCTCGAACAAGCCGCTGCGCGGCTGCTGGCGCCAGCCACCCTCGGCCCGGAACCCGGTTGCGGTGCACCGGCCATTCCCAGGTGCCAGACGCCTGAGCCAGCAACCGGATCGGCGCCACGTCCGCGATCGTCGCCGCCAGCAGAACGGATTCGAGACTGGCTCGCAGCCGGCCGCGCATCGCTTCCTCGACGTCCTCGGCCAATGCAGGCGGCAGCGTCATCCGGAGCCGGCCGAGCAGTACCCGCCAGGACAACGAACCCGGCTGGGCGGCGGTGCTGTTCGCCGATCGGCCGGGCGAGTTCTCGGCCGGACCCTCCGCTGAGCCGCTAGGTGGGCCGTCCGTCGTTCTGTCGGCTCTGCGCCCGGCTCGCTCATCGGGCGCTGGCATACCGGCGCCATCGGTCAGAGGCGGGATCAGCAGTTGAGCGGCATTGATGGCTTCGCGGGCGCCGCCGCCCCGGCCCACCTGGCTGGCCAGCCGGATCAGCTCCTCGTGGACGCAGTGCTCGCATTGGACCAGCGCGACCTTGGGAATCCGTTCGAAGAAGGCGCTCAGCACCGGCTCGTCCGCGTTCAAGAACTGATCGATCCGGGCCTGAACGCAGTCATGCATCGGCCCGAATCGCGCGGCCCGGCCGATCAGGGCAGGAGCCACCGGACTCCGCCCGGCCGCCGGATCGAGCCGCCAGTTTGCCGTGATCACCGTGGCTCGATCGAGCCAGCGCCGGGCCCGGCGTGAACCGGGGGACTGAGGATCGGGCGTGGCGACTGGCCCTCGGCGACTGAGTGACCACCGGATCACGATCACCGGGCGTTCGGCAGGCAGACCAGGGATGCCAGCAACCTGAGCGCTCACCGGTGCGCCGAACCTGAACGTCACCGTGGCGTGCCCGTGGTCGTAGGCTCGCCGCTGCACCTCATCCGGCGCCAGCATCCCGTCGAGCAGGTCACAGGCCCAGCCGTCCAGAGCGGCCAGCCGGTCGTCGTGGGTGAGCAGCCAGTCAGCACCTGGATCCGCGCCCTCACTGGGCCGCGCCCACAGCGCCAGCTCGGGCAACCCGTGCCGGGACAAGCCCTCGGTATAGGCGCCGTCAGCACCGGCTCCTTCTGGATCGGCGATGGAGATCACCATCCACTCGCCCTCGGCGTCGCCGGCGAACGGGTGCGGCCGGGTGGAGATGTGGTCGTCGAAGGTCATACGGGGAGCGTGAGCGCAGCCCTGGGCTGGCGGGGATCTGGATTCGAATCTGTGGAAAACCTGGCGGTCGTACGGGCTGTGGACGACTCGAACGGTGAATCGGATGCGGACTGCCGCAATCAGGTCTGGGCGTCCCTCCGCCATCCCCAGTGGGCTCGCGACCGCGGCCTCTCGGGCTGAGCTGGGGCCTGCAGCTGCTGGCTGGCCAGCCAGTCGTTCACCCGGGCCAGCTGGTGACCGGTCCGCGCCGCCAGCTCATCGGTCTGCACCGGGCTGAGCCGGTCACAGATCCACTCCCAGTGCAGGGACACCTGATCACCGCGCTGCAGATCCTGGACGAACCCACGGCCGTCCCGGCTCCAGCGCCGCGTCTCGACCCGCTCGGAGCCCAGCCCGAGCATCCTGCCGTCCCAGCTCAGGGGCGACGACGACACCCCGGCCTGATCGCCGTCCACCCACTCGACCGTTCCCCACCGCACCTGGCACTGATCCAGGATCGACCGGGCCACATCACCGCCACGGTGCAGTAGTCCGATCCAGGGATAGACCACGAAAACGTGAAAAGCATGACTGGGCCCCGGATCCAGCAACGCGGGGACCTCCTGGAGGCGGTCCAGCACTCCAGGCTGGCCGCCGAAAGAAGTCTTCACGGTCTCGGCGAAATCCGCTGACGGAACCCTGTTCAGCAGGCTGCCGCCGAGCCAGTACGCCGAAACCACGGCGGGCGCCAGTGGATCGTCGATGCCCAGGCTGCGGGCGATCAGTTCCAGATACGGCCAGGCACCCTCGAAATGCTCGGCCCGGGAGCGCAGTTCATCGGCCGAAGCCCCCTCCAGCAGCACCTCCGCGCCTGGCGGCCCGCAGTGGCCCAGCTCGTTCGGCGGGAAGGCATAGCGGGAGAAGGTCACCCCGCCGGGCTCGGTCACTCAGCAGATCCGGGGAAGCTGCTCGCCCAGCGGAAGATCGACCACCCGGGTGCCGCCCAGCCCAGTACGGCTCACCACCATACCGGGGTGTTCGGCAGCACAGTGGCCGATCGCCGCTGCGCCACAACCGAATTCGTGTCCGCGCATGGCAGCCAGTACCGCGTCGGCGGAATCCGCAGCCACGAAGGCCACCAACTTACCCTCGTTCGCCACGTACAGCGGGTCCAGCCCGAGCAGCCCACAGGCATCCCGCACCGCAGCCGGGATGGGCAGATCGCGCTCGACCAGCTCGACTCCGACCTCACCCTCTCGGGCCAGCTCGTTCAGGGACGCCGCCAGACCGCCACGAGTGGGGTCGCGCAGGGTGTGAACGCCGTCCCCTCCCGCCTCGATCATGGCTGCCACCAGTCCGTGCAGGGCCGCGCTGTCCGACTCGACCGCAGTGCCGAACTCCAGTCCTTCCCGGCAGCTCATCACCGCCACCCCGTGCGACCCGATATCACCGCTGACGATCACCACGTCGCCGGGCCGGGCTCGTTTCGGCGAGATTGAAACTCCTTCCGGCACAACACCGATGCCTGCGGTGTTGATGAACACCGCGTCCCCGTGCCCGGCGTCCACGACCTTGGTGTCGCCGGTCACCAGCCGGACCCCGGCCGCCACGGCCGCGCGCCCCATCGCCTGCGCCACCCGGCCGATGTCGGTCAGGTCGGTGCCCTCCTCGATGATGAAGGCGGTGGACAACGCAAGAGGCTGGGCACCGGACATGGCCAGGTCGTTGACCGTGCCGTTCACGGCCAGATCACCGATCGACCCGCCCGGAAAGAACATCGGCCGCACCACATAGGAGTCGGTCGAGAACGCCAGCCGTGCTCCGCCGATGTCCAGGACGGCACTGTCACCCAGCCCGTTCCCGGCCGAAGCGCCGAATGCGGGCAGGAACAGGTGCTCGATCAACTCGGCCGACATCGCCCCGCCACCGCCATGACCCATCACGATCCGGGGTGAATCACGCAGGGGCATCGGGCAGGCCCAGCTGTCCAGATCGATGACCGGCCTGCTCATGCGGGCACCGGGAGGGTGGACGGTGTGGGAAGCGGCGCCAGCCGCCGATACAGGTAGTACGCCGCGCAGGCCCCCTCGGACGACACCATGGTGGCCCCCAGCGGATTCCGGGGCGTGCACTCCCGTCCGAACGCCGAGCACTCGTGCGGCTTGATCAGTCCTTGCAGCACCTCCCCGGATCGGCAGATCGGTGACTCGTCGGTGTGGATGTCACCCACCTCGAACCTGGCCTCGGCGTCCCACTCCCGGTATGCGTCCGACAGTCGCCAGCCGCTGCCCGGGATCATCCCGATACCGCGCCAGGCTCGGTCGGTGACCTCGAACACGTCCTCCAGCATCTTGCGGGCGGTCGGGTTGCCATCGGCGGGCACGGCCCGCGGGTAGGCGTTCTCGAGCTCGTGCTTTCCGGATTCCAGTTGCAGCACGGTTTTCCGGATGCCCTCCAGGATGTCCAGGGGCTCGAACCCGGTGACCACGATCGGCACGCCGTACCTCTGTGCCAGCGGTGGATACTCCTGGGTACCCATCACGCTGCAGACGTGCCCAGCAGCCAGGAACGCCTGGACCCGGCAGGTCGGCGACTCCATGATCGCGGCAATGGCGGGCGGCACCAGAACGTGCGACACCAGAAGGGAGAAGTTTCGCAGGCCAAGTCTTTTGGCCTGAAACACGGTCATCGCGTTGGCCGGCGCGGTGGTCTCGAACCCGATCCCGAAGAACACCACCTGCCGACCCGGGTTGGCCCGGGCCAGGTTGAGCGCGTCGAGCGGCGAGTAGACCACCCGGACGTCGCCGCCCTCACTCTTGATCCGGAACAGATCCTGCGAGCTGCCCGGCACCCGCAGCATGTCCCCAAACGAACAGAAGATCACATCCGGCCGGGCCGCGATGGCCAGCGCCTTGTCGATGACCTCGAGCGGAGTGACACACACCGGGCAGCCCGGGCCGTGGATCATCTCGATACCGTCGGGCAGCAACTGGTCGATGCCGTGCCGAATGATCGAATGAGTCTGCCCGCCACAGACTTCCATGATGGCCCACTCGTGGTGGGTGGCCTGGTGGATCTGATCCAGCAGCCGCTTCGCCAGGTCGGGATTGCTGAATTCGTCCAGATACTTCATCGCGGGCCTCCTGTTTCTCCGTTGGCCTGCTGTTGGGCCAGAGCCAGCTGATCGCCGAACTCCTCCTCCAGAATGCCCAGTGATTCGAAGTCAGCCAGAGTCGCCCTCGCCGATTCCTCGTCCAGCCGCTGGATCGCGAATCCGACGTGCACGATCACGTAGTCGCCGACCCGGACGCCGGGAACGTACTGGCAGCAGACATCCTTACGGACACCACCGAAGTCGACCTCGGCCATCAGGGTGTCGTCCCGCTCGGCCAGGGTGTCCACCCGGCCCGGCACTGCCAAGCACATCAGCTTCTCCTCGGTTCCTTCCGTGCACCAGCAATCATCAACTGTCCCAGCGCGATGCCGCCGTCGTTGGCCGGCACCTTCTGTGCGGTCAGCACCTCGAAATCGCGACTCTCCAACCGGCTCCGGGCCAGCGACAGCAGAAGCGCGTTGCCGAACACCCCGCCACCGAGAACGACGACGCCCAGCCCGGTGGCGGTTCTCTGCCGGCAGGCCAGCTCAACGATGAGTTCGGCGACGCCGGAATGGAAGCGCGCTGCCAGCAGTGATTGTGGAACTTTCGTCCGGAGGTCCCGGACGACGGATCTGATCACCGGCGCTGCGTCCGCCAGCACCGTGCCGCCGTCTTCTTTCAGCTCGAAGCGGTAGCGCTCGTCGGCATCGACGTCGCAGGCCAGCCCCTCCAGCTCGATGGCCGCCTGGGCCTCATAGCGCGCGACGTGACGAACTCCCGCCAGCGAGGCCACCGCGTCGAAGAGCCGGCCCATGCTGGAGGTCGGTGCCGTCCCGAAACCGCTCTGGAGCTGGTACCGGATGACGCCCAATTCCGCCACTGGGCAGGCAATGACCGGCGCCAGGTCGTCAGCCCAGTCTTCGCCCGCTGCGAACAGGTGGGCCAGTGCCATCCGGTACGGCCGTTCGACGGCCAGGTCACCGCCGGACAGTGGCACGTAGGCCAGATGCGCGGCCCGGCGGAAACCCTGGTAATCCGCGACCAGCAGCTCCCCACCCCAAACCGCAGCGTCGGTACCGTAACCTGTTCCATCGAAAGCAAATCCGAGTACCGGGCGACTGCCGTCCAGGCCGTGCTCGGCCATCACCGAGGCGACGTGGGCATGGTGGTGCTGGACCGTCCGGACGGGCAATCCCACCTTGCGGGCGTGGCGGGCCGCCCATGCGCTGGACCGGTAGCCCGGATGCCCATCGGCCGCGACCGTCGCGGGAACCACCCCGGCCAACTGTTCCAGTTCCTGCTCGGATACGGTGAGGGCGTCGAGGGTGGCGAGGTCGTCCACGTCGCCGATGTGCTGGCTCAGCCAGGCATGGCGGCCGCCGCCGACCGCGCAGGTGTTCTTCAGATCGGCACCCACCGCCAGCCCCGGCTCGATGTCGATGGGCAGGGAAATCGGCAGCGGCGCATACCCGCGAGAACGACGGACCGGCGCTTCCCGGCCATCGACCACCCGCGTCACTGAGTCGTCCACCGGCACCTGGATCGGCCGGTCATGGATCAGCCACGCGTCGGCCAGGTTCGCCAACCGCTCCCGAGCATCGGCATCCGCGAACGCGATCGGTTCGCCACCCAGGTTGCCCGACGTCATCACCAGAGTCAGGGCCGACCTTCCGTCCGGCGGAGAGAGCAGCAGGTGGTGCAGAGGCGTGTAGGGGAGGATCAGGCCGATGTCCGGGCTACCCGGAGCCACACTCGCTGCGAGTACGGCCGAGCCACCTGATCGGGACCGGCGGCGCAGCAACATCACTGGGCGCTGCGGGCCGGTCAGCAGCGCGGCCTCCTCGTCCTGGATGCGGGCCAGTTCCCGGGCAGCGGCCAGGTCAGGCACCATCACCGCAAAAGGCTTGTCGCCTCGTTGCTTTCGTTGCCGCAAGGTGGCAACCGCCGCCTCGTTGAACGCATCGCAGGCCAGGTGGTACCCGCCGATGCCCTTGACCGCGACGATCGCTCCATCGGCCAGTGACCGGCGGGCCAGGGCCAGTGCGTCGTCGTCCAGTGCCGTATCTGAAGTGATGAACTCAAGCCGCGGGCCGCAGTCGTGACAGGCGATCGTCTGTGCATGAAAGCGCCGGTCGGCCGGATCGCGGTACTCGCCGGCACAGGCGGCGCACATCAGAAAACCGGCCATGGTGGTGGACGGCCGGTCGTACGGGACGCCGGTGATGATACTGAACCGCGGGCCGCAGTTGGTGCAGGAGATGAAGGGGTGCCCGAACCGCCGATCGGCCGGGTCGCGCAGTTCGGTCAGACAGTCGGCGCAGGTGGCGATGTCCGGGCCGACCAGAGTGCGAGCGCCGCCGCCGGTGGCATCCGACGTCGCGATGGTGAAGCCCGCTCCTCCGCGCAATGGCAGCTCCATGGTGGTCACGCCTTCCACCACGGCCAGGGGCGGCGGCCTGCTACAGAGCCGAAAGCCGAGTTCGTCCACGGCCTTTCGCGATCCTTCGGCCTCTATCACCACACCGCGCACATCATTGGCGACGCTGCCGGACAGGCCCAGGCTGGTCGCCTGCTGATACACGAACGGCCGGAACCCGACTCCCTGCACGACGCCGCTCACCTGGAACCGGCGCCGGACCCGGCCCATCATGGGTCGCCGACCGGTTCGGTCAGGTCGCTCAGAGGCCCGAACAGTGATTCGGCCGCGTCGCGCTGATCAGCGTCGCCGGCTTCGTTCCGGGAACGGCCCATCAACTCCAGCCCGCTCATGGCGTGCTCAGCGCCATCGGCATCCGTGGTCTCGACCGCGAAACCCATGTGGATCAGTACCCATTGGCCGGGTGAGGGAGGCTGATCGAGCAGCCCGATGTTCACCTTGCGGGCGGCCCCCTCCACGGGGCCCACTGCGCCCAGGTGGGCCGAGGCCCCGCCCCCGGACCCGCCCAGACCCCGGCTTGCCCGGGCCAAGAGC
>CALMAR010000065.1:5015-11546 GCA_937859855.1 uncultured Kineosporia sp. | reverse complement strand
GCGTAGGACTCGGCGAGGTCGATCTCGTGGCGGGCGGCGAATTCCTCCATCGCCCACTCCAGCTTGCCCTGCCGGGTCAGCTCAGCCGCGACGGCGTCCCGCAGTTCGGCCAGCACCTCGACGTCCAGCGCGGCGTAGCGCAGCCAGGGTTCGGGCAGTGGCCTGGTCGACCAGTCAACCGCGGAATGCTCTTTGGCCAGGCCCAGGCCGAGCAGCTCCTGGGTCATGGCAGCCACGCCGACCCGGGGGAAACCGGCCAGCCGGCCGCCCAGTTCGGTGTCGAACAGCAAGCTCGGCCGCAGGCCCAGCTCGCTCAGGCAGGGCAGATCCTGGGAGGCCGCGTGCACGACCCACTCGGCTTGGGCCATCGCCGCGCCCAGTCCGCTCAGGTCGGGCAGGGCGACCGGGTCGATCAGCGCCGTGGATGCGCCGTCGCGGCGAATCTGGACCAGGAACGCCCGCTGGCCGTAGCGGTGCCCGGATGCTCGTTCAGCATCCACCGCGATCGGACCGCTGCCGGTGACCAGTTTGGCCATGTAGTCGCTGAGCGACTGCTGGTCGTCGATGACCGCAGGGACGCCGTCCCGCGGCTGTTGCAGGGGGATGACATCATCGGGCGGCTGCTCGTCGGGCGCCGCGCCGGCATCCGGGTCTGACTCTGGCTCCGGTGCCGCGCCCGGGCGAGCGCTCCCGTCGTCAACCGGCACAAACCACACCGTAGCCTGCTGGCCACCAATGGTGACGCATTCGCGTGCTGAGGCTGAGGATGGCGAAGATGATGGAGAGGTGCGCGGCGCTCAGGCGATGACTCCGGAGCGCAGCGACGTGGCCACCATCTCGGCCCGGTCACCGGTACCCAACTTGCGCGCAATCCGGGCCAGGTGACTCTTCACGGTCAGCGCGGACAGACCCAGAGCCCCCCCGATGTCCTTGTTCGACTTGCCCTCCGCGACCAGTTGCAGCACCTGGATCTCGCGGGCGGATAGCGAATCGACACCTTCGCCCCGATCGGTGATCGGACGACTGGCCGTGCCGCCGCTGGCCGACACCACATAGCAGCGGATGCCCGCTGCGACCGCCGCTCGCACGCTGTACGGGTCGTCGCTGGTAGCGACCACCATGCCGCGTTGCCAACCCGCCGCCTTCAGCTCGCGAATCAGTGAAATGCCCGATCCGTCCGGCAGGCCCGCCTCGGCCACCACCAGATCGGCGATGCCGGCGGCCGCGCGCACCCGGGCCTCGGCCACCGAACCGATCTCGAGGACGTGCCGGGCTCCCATCGCCCGGAGGGTGTGGGCCACCGTCTCCCGGACGGCGGGACTGTTGACCACGACCATTGCCGCAAACCGGCCGGGCCGGGGCACGGCGACGCCGGGTCGCTCGACCAGAGAAGTCACCTCTGCGCCTCCATGCGAATGCGGCCGGGGACCGGCCGATGGTTTGTCCTCCTGTTCTGATCGGCATCCGGTGCGCTGGGCTTGACCTGCTGCCACCGCGCGAAGCGCTCTGCTTCAACCGCGCGAAAGCGCTCTGCTGCCAGCGGATCTGCTTCAGGCAGATGGGGCTTCCGAGCTGTTTGTACTCGGGCGATGGTGATCGTATGAGTACCGAGATCAGGTTCCAGGAACAGCTGACCGGTGGCCGCTTGGAGGATCAGCTGGCGCAGCAGTTGCTGTACCAGCGGATCGTCGTGCTCGGCCAGGAGGTCGATGACCGGATCGCGAATCGGATCTGCGCCCAGCTGCTGTTGCTGTCAGCCGAGGACTCGCGCTCGGACATCACCATGTACATCAACTCACCCGGCGGCTCGATCAGCGCCGGAATGGCCATCTTCGACACGATGCGGCTGATTCCCAACGATGTCGGCACCCTGGCCATGGGCTTCGCTGCCAGCATGGGGCAGTTCCTGCTCTGCTCCGGCGCCAAGGGCAAGCGGTTCAGCCTGCCCCATGCCCGGATCATGATGCATCAGCCATCGGCAGGCATCGGCGGCACCGCCGTCGACATCGCCATTCAGGCCGAGAACCTTGAGTACACCAAAGAATTGATGCATCGGCTGATCGCCCAGAACACCGGGCAGAGTGTCGAGACGATCACGGCCGACAGCGACCGGGACCGCTGGTTCACCGCCGACCAGGCCCGCGAGTACGGAATGGTCGATCAGGTCGTGACCACGCTGGATGACATCCGGCCAGCTTCGATCGGACGAAGGGCAGGGCTCTGAACCATGGCGCAGTACACGATTCCGACGGTGATCGAGCGAAGTCCCCGCGGGGAACGCGCTTTCGACGTTTTCAGCCGCCTGTTGACCGATCGGATCATCTTCCTCGGTACCGAGATCGACGACGGAGTGGCCAACGTGGTGATGGCCCAATTGCTGCATCTGGAACACGAGGACGCCGATCAGGAGATCAGCCTCTACATCAACTCGCCGGGTGGCTCGGCCACGGCGCTGACCGCGATCTACGACACCCTTCAGTTCGTCCGGCCCGCGGTGGCGACGTACTGCATGGGCCAGGCGGCCTCGGCGGCAGCGGTACTGCTGGCGGCCGGCAGCCCGGGCCGGCGCTACGTGCTGGAACACTCCCGGGTGCTGTTGCATCAGCCGTCCACCGGCGGCCAGGGCACGGTGTCGGATCTGTCGTTGCAGGCCAAGGAGGTGCTGCGGATCCGGGCCCAGATGGAGCAGATCCTGGCCCGGCACACCGGCCAGCAGGTCGAGCGGCTGCGAACCGACACCGATCGGGACCGGATCTTCGACGCCCAGGAGGCCATCGCCTATGGCCTGGCCGACGAGATGATCACCAGCCGGAAGCCGGGATCGAGCCGGGCAGAAGCGCTGGCTCTTTGAGAGTGGCGGTGGCCGGGCTTCGCCCGGGGGCATGCTGTTCCTGTGTCCGAAAGCTTCTACCGCGATCCGGTGACAGTGGGCCGGTATCTGAGGCACCGGCACACCGAGGTGAGCAGTCCGAACCTGGTGATGGAAGAGCCGGCCCTTCGGAAGGCTCTCGGCTCACTGGATGGGCTGCGGGTTGCCGATCTGGGTTGCGGCGATGCCAGCATCGCGCGGTCGCTGCTGACGGCCGGCGCGGTCAGTTATCTGGGCGTCGACTCATCGGAGCCGATGCTCTCAGCCGCTCGCGCCTCACTGGCCGATCTGCCTGGTGTCCGGCTGGAAGAAGCGGCCATCGAGTCGTTCACCCCGGACCCTTCCAGCCTGGACCTCATCGTCTCCCGGCTGGCGCTGCACTACGTGGCGGACCTGGCCCGGGTGCTGGACGCCTGTGCCTCAGGCTTGGGGGATGGCGGCCGGCTGGTCTTCACCGTGGTGCACCCGGTCATCACCTCTGCTGAGGCCGTCACCCCGGCGGGACAACCGCGCACGTCCTGGCTGGTCGACGACTACTTCAGCCCGGGGCCCCGGGCCCGGACCTGGCTGGGCAGCAATGTGACCTGGCAGCACCGTACTGTCGGGGACTACGTGACCGCCCTGCTCCACAGCGGGTTCAGCGTGACCGGACTGAGCGAGTGCGCTCCGGTGCGCGAACTCTTCGCGGGCGACCAAGCAGAATTCAGCCGCCGGCTGCGCGTGCCGCTGTTCCTGCTCGTGGCCGGGCAACTGCGTTAGACGGCCGGTCCGGCCCGCATCGGCGCTGGATCTCCGGCCGGCCACCCGTCTAGGCGGCGTACAGGGACACCTCGTAGCTCGGACCGGCGCCGAGATCACCCGGCTGGCTGAGGGTTGCGGTGGCCCGCTCGGTCCGGCTGACCAGGGACCGGGATTCGCGGACGGCGCTGAGCTCGCCCTGCGCCAGGCCCAGCAGGTCGGACACGGTCAGGTCCAGCGCCTGGCAGATCGCGGCCAGAACCTCGGACGACGCCTCCTTCAACCCGCGTTCCACCTCGGATAGGTAGGGCATTGAGACCTGCGCGTCCTGGGCGACGTCCTTCAGCGTCCGGCGCTGGCGCAGCCTGATTTGGCGCAGAATGTCTCCCAGTACCCAGCGCAGCAGCGGCTCACGACGCACATTCTGGGTGGGCGCCGGCGCGGAGATGACCTGAATCGAACGCGGCTCGCTCATCGCGGCTCCCAGCTCTCGCGGCCCAGCAGGCTTCAGCAGGTGTACCGATGGTAGCCGGGTGCGCGAGCTCGGGCACCGGCCGGTGATCCATCAGGTGAGGCGCCGGCGGGGGAGGGCCGACACTCCCGGCGACAGCGGCGGAAGGCCGGCCACCGTGCAGATCAGGGTGGCCCAGCCCTGCAGGTGGATGACCGGATCGTCCAGCGGCGTCCACGAGGCCCGCACCTCGATCTCCGCCGTTGCCCCGCGGTCGGACAGCGAACCGAAGCTCTCCGACATCACCCGGGTCACCGTTCCACCCGCCGCGGTGTAGCGAGCGCTGACCGACGACAGAGCGTCCTCCAGCCAGGACCAGCCGACCTGGCCCAGCATCGGATCGGTGCTGACCTCCGACTCCAGATCGGCCCGGACGAAGGTGACGATGCGGTAGGTGCCCGCCCACGACTGCGGTCCAGACGGGTCGTGCAGCAGGACGAAGCGTCCGGTGGCCAGCTCCACGTCACCGCTGACCGCCTCGGCACTCAGCGCGGTGGAGAAGGGAGCAATCCGCTGAGGAGCAGGCATCTCCTCGACCAGGATCTCTGGGCGCAACTGAGCCGCGCGCAGACGGGTGGCCACCTCGAGGAACTGCCCAGGCACATCCCCGGGCTTTCCATGCACAGCCACTCCGGCAGCGTACGGTGACGATCCGGCACTTTTCGGCAATGACGCGCCATGGTGACCAGGCACTGGCGCGCGGGCCGGTGAAACCGGATGGGAGGATCCGCGGGTGGCACCTTCCGCCGTGGCGCTGGACCTCGACCCGCTGGACGTCGCGCGACCCGATCCGAGGCTGGCCCAGGCTCCTGTGCTGGCGGCGCTGCGTGGCCAGCCGCCCGTTCACCCCCCGGTCTGGTTCATGCGCCAGGCGGGGCGATCCCTGCCGGAGTATCGGGCCATCCGCGAGGGGGTGCCGATGCTGGACAGTTGCCGCCGCCCGGAGATGGTCGCCGAGATCACGATGCAGCCGGTCCGCCGCTACCGGGTCGACGCCGCGATCCTCTATTCCGACATCGTGGTTCCGCTCAAGGCGGTCGGCGTCGACCTGGACATCCGGCCCGGCGTCGGGCCGGTGATCGCCCAGCCGTTCCGCTCCGCCGCCGACCTGGCGCGGCTCCCGCCGCTCACCCCCGATCTGGTCGAGGACGTCGCACAAGCGGTCCGGCTGCTCACCGCCGAACTGGGAGCCACTCCGCTGATCGGCTTCGCCGGTGCTCCGTTCACTCTGGCCTCCTACCTGGTGGAGGGCGGCCCGAGCCGGGAACTGCTGAAGACCAAGGCGCTGATGCACGCCGATCCGGCGCTGTGGATGATGCTGCTGGAGCGGCTGGCCCAGATCTCGGCCCAGTTCCTGCGGGTGCAGGTGGCGGCCGGCGCCTCCGCCGTCCAGCTGTTCGACTCCTGGGCCGGGGCGATCTCAGCCGCCGACTACCGGCGGCAGGTGCAGCCCGCGTCCGCGGCCGTGCTGGGCGCCGTCCGCGATCTGGCGCCGGATCTGCCGCGAATCCATTTCGGCGTGGGTACCGGAGAACTGCTGCCGGCGATGGCGCAGGCCGGTGCATCGGCGGTGGGGGTCGACTTCCGGCTGGAACTGGACGAGGCCGCGCGGCGGATCGGGCCGGAGATCGCCGTGCAGGGCAACTTGGATCCCGCCATGCTTTTCGCGCCCTGGCCGGTGCTCGCCCAGCGGATCCAGGAGATCGTCCAGGCCGGGCGCCGGACCTTCGGGCATGTCTTCAACCTCGGCCACGGCGTCCCCCCCGATGCCGACCCGGACGTCTTGGCCCGGGTGGCCGAGGCGGTGCAGGCGGCCGGCGGGGGCGCCTAGGTGGTTTCAGTGCGCGCCGGGGGGGCCGGTCTGCGACCGGCCGGGCGGTACCGGCGGAACAGCCGGTAGGAGGGCCAGGCCAGCGCCAGCAGCACGATCAGCACCGGCAGGCTCGCTCCGGCGATGGTCAGCAGTACCCCGGTACTGGCCAGCAGCGCGTGCCAGCCCTTGTCCAGACCGGCGAGGAAGCCGTTGTCGTCCCGCTTGCCGTCGCTGGGCTGGCTGGACGTGGTCAGGGTGACCGTGAAGGTCGCCTGCGCGGCCTGATCGGCCAGCGCCCGGCGGCTGGCCTCGGCGGCTTCCAGGTCCGTTTCCCGGTGGGACAATTCGGATTCCAGCAGGACGATGTCCTGAAGTGAGGTGGCTCTGACCATCAGCGCCCGGACCCGCGCGACCGAGGCTCGCTGGCTGCTCTCCCGGCTCTCCAGGTCAGCCAGCACGGCGGTCACATCCTGACTGCTCGTGGTCCGGGTCAACTCGGTCCCGATCGCGGCCACCGCGCTGATGGCCTCGTCCAGCCGGGGCTCCGGTACCCGCAGCACCAGCACGTCCTGGGCCGTCGCGCCGGCCAGGGCAGCGGCC
>CALMAR010000065.1:0-5005 GCA_937859855.1 uncultured Kineosporia sp. | reverse complement strand
TCGCCGTGCCCCCCGAGCGCCGCAGCCTCTCGGCCGTGGCCCGGATCGGGGCAGCGGCCTCGCCGATGTCCTTGACCTGCAAGGTGAGATCCGCGCTCCGGACCCGCTTGGTGGTCGCCAGCGAATCGGCCAGCAGGCCCGGCGACTTGGCCCCGGAGCCGGACGCGCTGGCCGGCCCGGAGGCGGCCGCCGGGGCCGCACCGGCAGCATCGGTGGCGGCCTGATCCTTGAACTGCGTCGCTGATCCGGTCGAGGCCGACGGGGAACCGCTGCCGTTGCTGCCCCCGCAGCCGGTCAGGATCACGGCCAGCAGCACGGACGTCGCGGCCAGCCCGGCCAGTAGCGGACGACGGGTGGTGAGCGTGCCATTGCCGTTCATGGGTTCTCCCGGCTAGGAGTCGGTTGATCATCTGGCCCTCTGACGCAGTGCTGGCCGGCTTGGTTCCGCCGGTCACCCGGCCGGTGGGTCAAGGTTCGGTCACGATCGTTTGAGAGGCTGGTCCGATGGAACGGGTCGCGCTGGCGGTGATCGGAGCCGGTATCTCCGGGCTGACCGCCGCCTGGCGGGCGACGTCCGCTGACCATGCCGGGTCCTGGGATCCGGGCCAGGTCGTTGTGCTGGAAGGCGGTCCCCGGGTCGGCGGGAAGCTGCTGACCGGTGCGGTGCCGGGCAGCGGTGGCCAGGCAATCGCCGTCGATCTGGGCGCCGAGTCGGTGCTGGCCCGCCGGCCGGAGGCGGTGCGGCTGATCGCCGAGGCCGGACTGGGCGCTGACCTGGTGCATCCAGCCGTGTCATCGGCCTCGGTGCTGGCCCGGGGCCAGCTGTATCCGCTGCCGGAGCGGACCCTGATGGGCGTGCCCAGCGACACCTCGGCGCTCGGCGGCCTGCTGAACGAGGACGAGCTGGCCCGGGCGGTGGCCGAGCCTGACCAGCCCGCCCCTGGCCTCGATCGCGACGTCGACGTGGCGTCCTGGGTGTCGGGACGGTTCGGGCCGGCTGTGACCGATCGGCTGGTCGAGCCGCTGCTCGGCGGTGTGTACGCCGGTCAGGCCGGTCGGCTGTCGTTGCGCGCCACCATCCCGGCTCTGTGGCCGCTGGCCCAGGCGGGCGGCCCGGTCAGTGGAAGCTTGCCCATCGCCCAGAATCCCGTCTCCGCACCGGTTTTCGCTGGGATCCGAGGTGGTGTCGGCCGCCTGGCGGACGCCCTGGCCGACGGCCTGCACGAGCGGGGGGTGACCATCCGCACGGGCAGCCCGGTCCGCGGCCTGCAGCGCATCCCGGGGGGATGGCGGCTGGAGCTCGGTCCGGCACCGGCGCCGTCCTATCTGGACGCCGACGCTGTCCTGGTGGCCGTTCCGCCACCGGCCGCCGCCCGCCTGCTCGGACCGGAAGTCCCCGTGGCCGCAGCCGAATTGGCCCGGATACCGATGGCCAGCGTGGCCGTGGTCGCGGCGCTGATCCCGGCTGACCCGGCTCATCCGCTGCCTGGCTCCGGACTGCTCGTCCCGCCGATCGAGGGGCATCTGATCAAGGCGGCCACCTTCTCCTCAGCCAAATGGTCATGGGTGGGGGAGCAGGACCCCGGCTTGGATGTTGTCCGGATCTCGGTCGGCCGGGCCGGTGAGGAAGGCGATCTGCAGCGATCGGACGACGACCTGGCGGCCGCAGCCGTGCAGGACCTCGGACGGATCCTGGGCCGGCCCCTGCGGCCCAGCGGTATCCGGGTTCAGCGCTGGGGGGGTGGTCTGCCGCAGTATCAGGTGGGCCATCTGGATCGGATCGAGCGGATCAGGCCGGTTGTCGCGGCGGCGGGCGGACTGGCGATCTGCGGGGCGGGTCTGGACGGCGTCGGCATCGCCGCCTGCATCGCCTCGGCGCAGCGGGCCGTCCGCGATCTGCGGTGAGGGAACCTCGGAGATCGGGAGACAATCTGAGCATGACTGAGGACGCCGAGCCGGCCCGGATCACCGCCCGGCAGATCAACGACACCATCCGGTACACGATGTGGTCGGTGTTCTCGGCCGGGCCGATGCCCCGTGACGCCGGGGCGCCCGGCCGCCTCGGCGCCGAAGCCGACGCGGTGCTGGCCGGACTGGCGGCCAAGGACCTGACCGTACGCGGCAGCTACGACGTGGCCGGCCTGCGGGCCGATGCCGATCTGATGTTCTGGTGGCACGGGCCGAGCATCGAGGTGGTGCAGGAGGCCTACCACCAGCTCCGGCGGACCGAACTGGGTGCCCGGCTCACCCCGGTCTGGTCATCGGTGGCGCTGCACCGCCCGGCCGAGTTCAACAAGGGCCACGTGCCCGCGTTCATGGCTGGAGAGGAGCCCAAGCGGTACGTCTGCGTGTACCCCTTCGTTCGCAGCTACGAGTGGTATCTGCTGCCGGACGAGGAGCGCCGCACAATGCTGGTCGAGCACGGCATGGCCGCCCGGGAGTATCCGGACGTCCGGGCCAACACGGTGTCGTCCTTCGCGCTGGGTGACAACGAATGGGTGCTGGCCTTCGAGGCGGATGAGCTGCACCGGATCGTGGACCTGATGCGAGACCTTCGCGCCACCGGGGCCCGGCGGCATGTCCGGGAGGAGATCCCGTTCTTCACCGGCCCCCGGGTGGCCCTGACCGAACTGGTCCGCAGCCTGGCCTGAGCCAGGTCGATCAGAGCGACTCGTCAGTGCCGGCTGGCTCCAGCTTCACGCTGACCGAGTTGATGCAGTAACGCTGGTCGGTCGGAGTGCCGTAGCCCTCGCCCTCGAACAGGTGACCAAGATGCGAGCCGCAGTTCGCGCACCGGACCTCGGTGCGCACCGACCCGAACGAGCGATCCTCCAGGTACTCGACCCGGTCCTCAGCCAGCGGAGCGAAGAACGACGGCCAGCCACAGTGACTGTCGAACTTGGTGCTGGATCGGAACAGTTCCTGGCCGCAGGCCCGGCAGGAGTACACGCCCTGGCGATGCTCGTCCCAGTATTCGCCGGTGAATGCGCGCTCGGTGCCAGCTTCACGCAGGACGTGGAACTCCTGCGGGGTCAGCCGCTCACGCCATTCCTCCTGGCTGAGGGCCACCGGATACTCGCGGCTGCTGGGCTTCATTCCGGACTTGAAGATGCTCATGACTGGTTCAACCGCAGCTGAGCCGGGTCCGTTCCCCGGCGGCTGTCGCGCTGGCGCAAATGAGGTCTTTTTCCGCGCGTCTGCGGTGTCGGGTTCGCCCCGGACGCACTACGGTGGGTGAGATCATGTAAGCGTTGCAGCCTGCGGGGCAGATCTTTCAGGCGGTCCCGGGAGGACGGCGATGAGTTCCGAACCGGTCTCCAACGAGCTTGCGGTCCAGCAATCGCCTCAATCGGGGCAGTCGCAGCAATCGGGCCAGCAGCGCACGCCGACCCGGACCGCGGTGATACCGGGCCCATCGGTGGGTGCCCTGGTCGGCGCCACGCTCACGGTGCTGCTCGGACTGCTGCTCGGCATCGCCAATCAGGGCGCCAGTGGCACCGACATGAGCCTGCGGGTACCAGCTCTGCTGGCGGCCCTGCTCATGGTTGCTCAGGGCGTGGTCGACTTCCGCCGCGGACTGGTGGCCAAGCCCACTGTGGAGCAGATTCCGGAGAACACGCCGCCCACGGTGACCCGGGAACTGCCAACGGGCCGGCCGGGCAAGCTGGGGCGGGCGAACGCCAGCGTGGCGCCGGCCGTCAAGCCCACCCTGGCCACCCTGTCCCTGCCGATCTCCGTGATGCTGCTGGCCGCATGGCTGGGCTGGGCCGATCTGGTCACCGAGGCGCCGGACTCGCTGGCCGTCCTGTCGCTGGTGGCCTCGTTCGCGCTGTTCGCGCTGGGCTGGTCGCTGCTACCCGCCCGGCACTGAACGGGCTGGCCGGATCACCGCCGGAGCCGGCCCCCCTGCCGGGCCGGATCCGCGGGACGGCCGGTGCGGGCTACAGGGTCAGCAGAAAGCGGGCCACCGCGTTGTCCCAGGCGCCGGGATCGACATTCCACTCCTTGGTGTGCCTGGCCCCAGCCACGCTGAGGTAGGTGACCAGATCGGGCCGGGCGCCTGCCAGCTTCCGGGACGGGCCGGAGGGAACGAACTCATCGTCGTCGCTGTGGATGAGCAGCACCGGGCGGCTCAGTTCGGCCGCCCGGGCCACCCAGTCCAGCCGATCCAGATCAAGCGGAGCCTGGGTGCCAGCCAGCCTCCAGGCCGAGCGATGCGAGAGCACCGACTGGCCCAGCCGTCCCACCGCCTGCGGCAGGTGATTGAGCCGGGCGTGGTGGGCCAGCACGTCGCGCCAGTCGATCACCGGCGCGTCCAGCACCAGGCCGCGCACCCGGTTCGCCGTCCACGACCTGGACACTGCCTGCATCGCGATCGCGCCGCCCATCGACCAGCCGATCAGCACGATCTCGCCGGCCCCCCGCCCGGCCGCGAACAGGATGGCGGCCTCGACGTCCCGCCATTCCCGGTCACCCAGGTGGTAGCGCCCGGTGGCCGGGGCCGCCAGCCCGGCGGTGGTGCTGTAGGCCGCGACCAGCGCGGTGACGCCGAGGCGGTGCAGCACTGGAAGCGCCCGGAGGCATTCCTCCCGGGTGGCGCCGCGACCGTGGATCAGGATCGCCCAGGTGGTACCGGAGGACGCCGACGAGCCCGGCACCAGCCAGCCGGGCAATGGACCGGTATCGCCGTCCACCTCGACATCCTGGTAGGCCAGGCCCAGCGCTGACAGCGGCGTCCCGGCGTAGAAGTACTGGTTCCAGCGGGCCGCACCGGGGCGGAGCCGGCCGCGGTCGGTGCCGATCAGCGTCCTGGTCACGGTTCCGGCGCCCTGGTCATGTTGGAGCACCGTTCCGAGCCGGGCATGCACGCGGCCGTCCTCCTGCCAGATCCCGTAGCGGCCTGGCGCGATCGTCTCGGGGGTGACCCGGAGGGTGACCGAGTCACTGGCCAGCGCCAGCACTTCGGCGTCGTCGGGCCGCTCCTGGTCCGGGGTCACCACCCGGC
>CALMAR010000064.1 GCA_937859855.1 uncultured Kineosporia sp. | reverse complement strand
CCCTCAAGCCGGCTGTGCTTCGTCCCGAGCCCCCGCCGCTCGATCTCCCCGCCGCCGCGTCGGCCCGGCCAGCCCGCGATCTGCGACCGGCTGCCCGCTCGCGCGGGTCACTGCCACGCCGCACCGAGGACATCGAGCGCATTCTGGCCCTGGACAGCGACCCGCTGGGCCTGCAGGAGCGCACCGCGGTCAACGGCTGAGCCGGACCTTCAGCTGCCGCCCAGGGCGCCGGTGGATCAGACTGAGGTGAGCGTGTCGCTCTCCGCCCGGGGACTGGGCAGCACGCTCACATCCGCGGCGGCGATGGTCCACTCGTGCGGGTTGAGCATCCGGAAAACCAGGCCCGCCAGCGCCCCGCCGACCAGGTTGGCAGTGAGGTAGACCCAGAGCATCGACCACGACACGAGGCCGGCCGACATCACGCCGAGCGCGACCGCCGGGTTGAAGACGCCGCCCGAGATGCCGCCGAAGCTGATCGCGCCGGTCGTCACCGTGAGGCCGATGGCCAAGCCGTAGAACGAGTTGTTGGGGTGCTCCGAACTCGTGGCCACGTTGAGGACGACGTAGGCCAGCGCGAAGGTCATCAGCAACTCAGCAGCCAAGGCGGCGAGCAGCCGATCGCCGTGGAGGGACAGAGCAGCGCTGGGTGACGCCGGGGCAATGGCCCGGGCGCTCAGCGCGCCCAGTAGTCCGCCGGTGATCTGGGCGAGCAGATAACCCGGCAGGTCCATTGCCGGGATCCGGCCGCGAACCCACACCGCGACGCTGACCGCCGGGTTGTAGTGCGCCCCGCTGATGTGTCCGCCCGCGAAGACCATCGCGGTCAGTACGCCGCCGATCGCCAGCGGGGCCAGCGCGGATCCGGACAGCACCGTCGTAACAATCGTCAGCACGAGGAAGAACGTGCCGATGAACTCGGCGAGGTAGCGTCGCACGGGAAAGACTCCTCTGTGTTCAGGACGGCAGTAGTTCGAGCAGGCTGGTCGGGCGGAAGCCGGACACGAACTTGTCGCCGACAAATACCGTCGGGACCATCCGAATACCCTTACCGGCCAGTTCATTCAGCAGCGAGGGATCTTCTGTGGTGTTGCGTTCGACATAAGCAATCTTCCGCTCGGCCAGCAGAGCGCGGTATTTCGCACAGAGCGGGCAGCCGGTCGCGCTGTACAGGATCACATTGCTCACGTCGTCGTCCTCGCCTGAGAATCTTTCGCTGGAAGCAGATTTGCGGAATGTAACGGTGAGATCGGCTCGGACGAGCCAGCACTCAGCTCGTGGCACATGCTGGAACGGTGGTGACCGGACCGGCCGGCTGATATTCGGTGAACGTGCGGCCGTGGGCCTGCAGGGCAGTCAGCACACGCAGGATTTCCTCGACCGAACGGCCAACCCGGTCGTCATGGATGGCTTCGTAACGGACGACGCCCTCAGGATCGATCACGAACACCGCCCGGGCCGCCTGGCCCTGATCGTCGAGAACGCCGTAGGCCTGCGACACCACCTGGGTCCGATCGCTGGCCAGCGGAAAGTCCAGCTGGCCGACATGGAACTCCATCCACGCCACGTGCGAGAAGATGCCGTCGGTGCTGACGCCCAGCAGTTGGGCGTCGCGCTCGGCGAAGGCGGGCACAGCCTGGCTGAAAGCGATCACCTCCGAGGGGCAGACGAAGGTGAAATCGGCGGGATAGAAGAACAGCACCAGCCACTGGCCGCGGTAACTGTCCAGAGTGGCCTCGTGGTCGAGGGTGTTGGGATCCTTGGTGGTGATCATCGTGAAGTCCGGGGCCGGGTAACCCAGCAGCACGTCAGTACTCCTCGTCGTCGGTTGATCGGATGATGTCGGTGTTCGAGCTGATGGGGCCGATCAGTGCAGGCGGGCCGTATCGGGCCGGAATGGTCAACAGGTCACGTCACCCCTGTCCTGGTCGCCACGCTGGCTGCCGGAGCAGCGTCCTTCGACAACAGCCAGCGCTGGACGTCGATGGCCGCCATGCATCCGGAGGCCGCGGCGGTCACCGCCTGCCGGTACCGGGAGTCAGCGACGTCACCGGCAGCGAAGACACCCTCTCTGGACGTCGCCGTGGACATCGGACTGGTCATGATGTGGCCGTCGTGAACCTCGACGTACGGTGCGAACAGGCCGACCGCCGGTTCATGCCCGATGGCGATGAAGAGGCCGTTGGCCGGTTGGTAGCTGGTCTCACCGGTGGCCACGTCCCGTAACCGGACCGCGCACAGCGCGCCGTCGTGATCAGCCACCAGATCTTCGACCACGCGCGGGGTCAGCACCTCGATCCCCGGTTCCTGCCGGACGGCTGAAGCGATGATCGCGTCGGCCCGGAACGACGTACGCCGATGCACCAGAGTGACTTTCGAGGCCACCCGAGCCATGGCCAGCGATTCACCGAGGGCGGCGTTCCCGCCGCCGACCACGACGACGTCCTGACCGGCGAAGAACGCTCCATCACACAATGCGCAGTAGGCGATGCCACGGCCAACCAGTTCTTCCTCGCCCGGCAGGCCGAGTGAGCGTGGGCTGGAGCCGGTGGCAATGATGACGGCATCAGCGGTCAGTGTTCCGCTGGTGGTCGTGATGGCGAACGGCTGGTGATCGAGATCGACCGAGACGACATCGTCCAGGATGAATCGGGCGCCGAAACTGGCTGCCTGATCACGGATTCGCGCCGACAGATCGGCTCCTGACGTGCCGTCGGGAACACCAGGGAAATTCTCCACCAGGAAGGATCGCGAGATCTGGCCTCCCGCGTCGAAACCCTCGATGCAGATGGGCTCGAGTCCGGCCCGGGCGGCATACAGCGCCGCGGTGTACCCGGCTGGGCCACCGCCGACGATCAGCAGAGAACTCCGGTGATCAGGCATCGGCGTCCACCGGGTCGCCACTACGGGCAAGACCGGCCAGCGCGCCCAGTGCCTCGGCGATCTGCAGGGCCTGGCTCTCGGCGTCATACAGGGCCTGCTTGGCCTGGGTCTCGGTGGCGTAAGCGCGGGTCATCGATCCCATCACGTCATTCATGCTGGCTGAAGCCTCTTCGACCTGACTGCTGGTGCTCTCGGCCATTTCCAGCGTCATGCTCGTCATCTCTTTGAGCTCTCCGACGATTCCGTCGATGGTTTCGGTCGCGCGCCGAGCCTCCTGGGCGAGGTTGCGCACCTCAGCCGCGACCACGGCGAAGCCCCGGCCGGCGTCCCCGGCGCGAGACGCCTCGATGGTGGCGTTCAGCGCCAGCAGATTGGTCCGGCTGGCGATCTCGCGGATGCTCTCTACCACGCCCCTGATCTCGTCCGAGGACACCTCGAGGGATTGGACCTGCCCGAAGATCTGGAAGGACAACCCCCGCGCGGAGTCCAGTTCGCGGGCCGCTCGGGAGACCGGCTCCTGCAGTCCGAGCAGTTCCGTCAGCAGAGCCTCGGTCTGCTGACGGCCGCTCTGGAACATCAGCCCGAGAACCGCCGACTGGGCGCAGGGGCCGATGACACCGTCGGCCAGGTTCCGGTGCAGCTCGCGGTGCA
>CALMAR010000063.1 GCA_937859855.1 uncultured Kineosporia sp. | reverse complement strand
CCGGCCGCGAACGAACCGGCCCCAAGTCCGGCGATCTGACCGGCGACCGGCCCTAGCGCCTGCGCCAGGCCCGGGCGCCCTGCAGGTTCTGCTCGGAACGCTGCGCGGCGCGGCCTGCGTGGCATTGCGACAGATGGACGACGCGCCGGGCCTGGCGCAGGCGCTAGGGCCGTTCGCCGGTCAGATCGCCGGACTTGGGGCCGGTTCGTTCGCGGCCGGCCCGGTGGCCCAGGTGCTCGGTGATCTGAGCCGGTTGATCGGCCGGGACGAGGACGCCCGCGGCTTCTTCCAGCAGGCCAGCGAGGTCTGCCTGCAGGCCGGTGCGCCGCTCTGGGGTGCTTCGGCCCTGGCCGCGCTGCGCCGGATGGACCTGCCCGCCTGACCCAAGCTCCGGCTCATTCAGCTGAGCTCGCTCAGATTCCGTCGTCCAGCGAGCCGGCCCCGGCGGTCAGCGGCTCGGCTTCTGAGCCGGGCTCCAGGGCGAAGTCGCCGGACGGCTGGGCCAGCCCCTCGCTCAGCCCGAGCATGAGCAGCCCGGCCAGCGCCCAGACGCCCAGCACCAGCAGTGGCTTGCCGGCCGCATGTCCGTCGAAGAAGGCGGCGTTGCGCAGCAGGGTGCCGCCGGCCCCGGCGGGCAGGAGCTGGCCGATGTCACCCCACGGCTGGGCCAGCCATTCCGAACCGGTGCTGAAGCCGGAGAGCGGGACGGAGACCAGCACCAGGGCGGCGATGCCGATCCCGGTCGCGATCCGGCCGCCGACGGCGTTCAACCCCAGCAGCAGCAGATTGGTGGACAGCAGGGCCGCGGTGATAGCGACCGAGACCAGCCAGAAGTTGGCCCCTTGGGTCGGTCCGAGCCAGAACGTGAGCAGGGCCGAGGCGCCCGCGCCGAGCAGGAACGCGGACACGATCATCGCGCCCAGCTGAGTCAGCCGGCGTTCCCGGAAGGCAGCCATCAGCAGCAGCGCCGGGAAGATGCCGATCAGGGCCAGCGGCAGTCCGGAAGCGGCCAGTCCGGTGCCGGCCGGGTCCTTGGCCGGTGCCGGTTTCACCTCGGTAGCGGTCAGCCCCAGGCTCTGAGCCACCGCGTTCAGCGCGTTGGCCGCTCGCGGGCTGGCGGTCTGGGCGGTCAGCATGGTGGCCTCGGTCTGCGTCACCACCAGTCCGCCGTAGACCGATCGGTTGCCGATCGCCTTCCGCAGAGCCGGGCCGTCCTTGTAGTTCTTCAGCTCGAAGGTGTTCGAATAGCGCTGGGAGAAAAGCTGTTTCGCCTGAGTCTGGATTTGGGGGGTGGCCGCGACACCGATCGGCAGGTGGTTGGGGCCGCCCTTGACCGTGGGCAGCACGAAGGCGATCAGCAGCACCGCGGCCACAGCCAGGACGGCCACCACCCGCAGCGCCAGCGGCACCAGGGTGTCGTTCTCGTTGCCCTCCACGGCGGGCGTTTCCAGCACCTCAGCCACGATGGCGCCGCTCGCCGGTGGTTCCTGAACGTCGTCCCCGGCGCTGTCGATCCGCTCGCCGGAGACCGGCTCGGGCGCAACTGGCTGGGTCTGGGCAACGGCCGGTTCGGGAACGGTGGGGGAGCCGGAGGCGTCCGCGGGCCGGGCTCCAGGCGTCGAGCCGGAGCTCTCTGGCGGTGTCATCGTCTCTCCCTTGTCAGCGACCGTGCTTGTCAGCGACCGTGCTGGTCAGCGACCGGTCTTTCGGGTCATCTCGGCAGCCAGCCTAGGGTCTGTTCGCTCTTCCGCCATGATCAGCAGCTCGGCCCGCAGATGCAGCGCCGCCGCACCGTTGCCCTGGGCTGAGCCGGCGATCTTGAAGCAATGCGGAAATCGAACACAGGTTCGAACGCCGTGGTAGCGTCATCGGGTGGCGATCACGTTCCAGGCATCGCTGCTGGACGCCGCTCAGGCGCCCAGTTTTGGGCCGCTGAGCCGGGCCATCCACCGGGTCGCGCTCAGCCAGGGCGCCTGGCTCGACCTGGCGCCGGGCTGGCTGAGCGGTGCCGATGAGCTGTTCCTGGCCCTGCTGCACGACGTTCCCTGGCAGGCCGAACGACGGCAGATGTACCAGCGCGAGGTGGACGTCCCCCGGCTGCTGTGCTTCTACGGCGAGGACGCCGCGCTGCCCCACCCGCTGCTGGCCGGGATCCGGTCTGCCCTGAGCGAGCACTACCAGTCCGAGCTGGGCGAGCCGTTCCGCACCGCCGGGCTCTGCCTCTACCGCGACGGGCGTGACAGCGTGGCCCCGCACGGCGACACCATCGGCCGCAGCAGCACGCAGGACACCATGGTGGCCATCGTCTCGCTCGGTGCGCCGCGGGTGATGACGATCAGGCCGCGCAATGGGTCTGCTCCGGCCCAGCGTCATCAGCTGGGCCACGGCGACCTGCTGGTGATGGGCGGCAGCTGCCAGCGAACCTGGCTGCATGGCATCCCGAAGACCGCTCGCCCGGCCGGGCCGCGGATCAGCGTGCAGTTCCGCCCGCGGGACGTGCGGTAGGGCACGGACGCCGGCTCAGAGCAGGTGACGCAGCGCATCCACCAGCAGCACCACGCCGAAGATCACGAAAATGGCCGCCGCGCCGAACCGGATGGCCCGTTCGGGCAGGTTCTTGCCCAGCAGCGCACCGGCCGCGATGGCCAGCGCGTCGGCCGCCACCATCCCGGCCGTGGAGCCGAGCCAGGTGCCGAACAGGCCCTCCCGGGTGGCCAGGGCGATGGTGGCCAGCATGGTCTTGTCGCCCAGTTCGGCCAGGAAGAACACGACCGTGGCGGTGACGATCGCCGAGCGGCCCGAACGGGACACGCTGGCCTGGTCCTGGCTGGTCAGTTCGTCGCCGCGAACGGTCCAGGCGGCGAAGGACAGGAACGCCAGCCCGGCGATCAGGGTGATCCAGTCGGTCGGCAGAGCCAGGCCCGCCGCCGCTCCGATCCCGACTGAGACCGCGTGCACCACGGCGGTGGCGATGGTGATCCCGAGCAGGATCGGCAGCGGGCGGAACCGGGTAGCCAGGGTCATGGCCATCAGCTGTGACTTGTCACCCAGTTCGGCCACGAAGATCACGCCGAAGCTGATCAGGAACGCACTCATCGGACCAAGCGTCCCACCTGGCCCACACGAGGGATGACCCTGCGCGGACCGGACCGCCCGGATAGATATCTTGCTCAGATGAGGGTCGCTGTTCGGACCGAGACGATCCCGGGGGAGCGCCGGGTCGCGATCACGCCCGACGTGGTGTCCCAGCTGACCAAGGCCGGCCTGGACGTCACCGTCCAATCCGGTGCGGGTGCCCATGCCTTGGCCACCGACGCGGCCCTGACCAGCGCCGGCGCCACGGTGCTGGACGAGATCGACTTGGCCTCGGCCGACGTCCTGCTGCACGTCCGCCCGCTGCGGCCCGGCCTGGCCGGGGAACTCAGGCCCGGCGTGGTCACCCTTGGAATGTGTTCGCCGTCGACCGAACTCGCCAGCGTGGCCGCACTGCGGGACGCCGGGATCACCTCGTTCGCGATGGAACTGGTACCGCGGATCTCCCGGGCCCAGTCCATGGATGCGCTGACTTCGCAGGCGCTGGTGGCCGGCTACCGATGCGTGCTGGAGGCCGCGATGCGGTTGCCCCGGTTCTTCCCGCTGTTCATGACCGCGGCCGGCACGGTTCCCCCGGCCAAGGTGCTGGTGCTGGGTGCTGGAGTGGCCGGGCTGCAGGCGATCGCCACGGCCCGGCGGCTGGGCGCGGTGGTGTCGGCCTACGACGTCCGCCCGTCCAGCGCCGACGAAGTCAGGTCGATGGGCGCCACCTTCGTCACCCTCGGCCTCGAGGCGCTGGAAGGGGCTGGCGGCTACGCCCGGGAGATGACTGAGGACCGTGCCGCCCGCCAGCGTGAGCTGCTCACCCCGCACCTGCAGGCGGCCGACGTGGTGATCACCACTGCCGCTGTACCCGGGCGCCAGGCTCCTCTGCTGGTCACCTCCAGCATGCTGAGCGGGCTGCGGCCCGGCAGCGTGATCATCGACCTGGCGGCCGAGAGCGGGGGCAACGTCGAAGGTTCGGTGCCTGGCCAGGACATCAGTCTGGACCTACCGGACGGCGGCAGCCTGACCATCACCGGGATGAAGGACGCCGCCAGCACCATGCCGGGCGATGCGTCCAGGCTGTACGCCAAGAACGTGGCCAACCTGCTGCTGCTGATGACCAGGGACGGCGAGGTGGTCCCGGACTTCGATGACGAGGTGGTGGCCGGTGCCTGCCTGACCCATGACGGCACCGTCCGGCACCGCCCGACCGCCGAGATGCTCAGTCAGGTAGAGGATTCCGCGAGGGAAGGAACGGCGACCTGATGGACGGCGTCGCACTGCTGGCCATCTTCGTGCTGTCGGTCTTCGTCGGCTTCGAAGTGGTGGCCAAGGTGTCCAGCACCCTGCACACTCCGCTGATGTCGGGCGCCAACGCCATCCACGGCATCATTCTGGTCGGGGCGATCCTGGTCACCGGCCAGGCGGAGCAGGCCATCACCGTCGCGATCGGGCTTTTCGCGATCGTGCTGGCCACGGTCAATCTGATCGGCGGATTCGTGGTGACCGACCGCATGCTGGAGATGTTCAAAGGGCGCGCCCCCCGGGCCAAGGTGGACGCCGGTGAGTCGTCATGAGCTGGCTGAGCCGGGACGCCACGGAGGTCGCCTACCTCGCGGCCGCAGTGTGCTTCATCCTGGCCCTGAAGGGGCTTTCATCACCCAAGTCGGCCCGGCGGGGCAACCTGATCGGAGCCTTCGGCGCTCTGATCGCGCTGGTCACGGTGTTCCTGTCCAACGATCTCGATCACCTCGGGTTGATCGCCCTGGCGATTCTGGCCGGCGCCGTCGTGGCCGTCCCGGCGGCCCGCAACGTGCAGATGACCCAGATGCCGCAGCTGGTAGCCCTTTTCAACGGAGTCGGCGGTGGCGCGGCCGCGCTGGTGGCGCTGCTGGAGCTGAACGAGCTGGGCGGAACCCGCGGCTGGTTCCACTACCGCACCGGCGACGTGACCGGCACCGTGATCGCGATGATCGCAACGGCTTTCACCGTGCTGGTGGGTTCGGTCTCGTTCGCCGGGTCAGTGGTCACCTTCGCCAAGCTGCAAGAGCTCATGACCACCCGGCCAGTAGTTCTGCCGGGCATGCGCTACCTCATGATCGGTGCCTGTGTGGCGTCGCTGGTGTTCGCGGTCGCTCTGGTCGGTGGCGCCTCGCCGGGCATGGCCGCCCTGCTGGCCCTGGCCGGCCTGGTCACCGGGGTGCTGCTGGTGCTGCCGGTGGGCGGGGCTGACGTGCCGATCGTGATCTCACTGTTGAACGCGTTCACCGGCCTGACCGTGGCGGCCGGCGGTTATGTGCTGGGCAACACCCTGCTGCTGGTGGCCGGCACGCTGGTCGGCGCCAGCGGAACCATCCTGACCAGGCTGATGGCGGCCGGCATGGGCCGATCGGTGACCGGCATCATGTTCGGCGCGCTCAAGGGCGGATCCACGGCCGGCTCGACCGCGGTGTCCGATCGCCCGGTCGCGTCGGTGCAGCCCGACGACGTCGCGATCCTGCTCAACTACGCCAGCAAGGTGGTGGTGGTGCCGGGTTACGGACTGGCGGTGGCTCAGGCCCAGCACACCATCCGCGAACTGGCTGACCTGCTGGAGAGCAAGGGAATAGGCGTCACCTATGGCATCCATCCGGTCGCGGGCCGGATGCCGGGGCACATGAATGTGCTTCTGGCCGAAGCGAATGTGCCCTACGAGGCGCTGAAGGAGATGGACGAGGTCAACCCGGAGTTCAAGGTCACCGACGTGGTGATGGTGGTCGGCGCCAACGACGTGGTCAATCCGGCGGCCAAGACTTCGCCCGGCTCACCGATCTACGGCATGCCGATCCTCGAGGTGGGCGACTCCCAGCAGGTGATCTTCCTGAAGAGGTCGATGCGGCCGGGCTTCGCCGGGATCGAGAACGAGCTGCTCTACGACCCGAAGACGTCGCTGCTGTTCGGTGATGCCAAGGAGTCGCTGACCAAGGTGCTGGCGGCCGTCAAAGCGCTGTGAGGCCTAGTGGTATCGCGCCGCGATCTGTGCGGCGTGGTGCGCGCAGCGGGCGCCGTAGACGTCGCCGAACAGGACGGCGTGGACCAGCAATGGATACAACTGGTGCAGGCCCCGCCGCTCGCTTCTTCCGGGGGCCAGCGCAACGGTGTCGTGGTAGGCCCCGATCACCTCGGGCAGGAACGGCAGCCCGAACAGTTCCAGCATGGCCAGGTCGGTTTCGCGGTGGCCGCCGTGCGCGGCCGGATCGATCAGAACCGCACCGGTCGCGGTCCAGATCACGTTCCCGCTCCAGAGGTCACCATGCAGCCGGGCCGGAGATTCGGCTGGGCCGGTAAGGCTTTCGTCGCCCGCGTCGAGCCGCTCGCAGATCTGGTCGAGCAGCCTGGTCGTGCGCTGGGTGAGGGCACCCCGGTCACGCGCGGCCCGGGCGAAGGGAGCGATCCGCAGCCGGGCATAGAAGCTGCCCCAGGGCAGTGGCTGCGCGGCCGCCGGCAGGGGCAGGCTGGCGATGAAGCCGCCGGTGCCGAGTTCCGGTGGCGGGGCGCCGTGATGGGATGCGCCGGCCTGATGGGTGCGGGCCAGGCGGCGCCCGAACTCCTCAGCCTGGCCGCGGGTGGGCCTGGTCGCGGTGAGCCGCGGCAGTTCGATGTGGGCCGGACTCCAGCTGAGCACCTCGGCGACGTCCGCTCCACCATCCGGCGTGGCTGCGGCCAGCCAGTGCAGTCCCGCGACCTCCGCCGCGAAGAAGTTCGGCGGTGCGCTGCGGTCGTCCTTGCGAAAAGCGCCGCGCGCGGTGGCTCTCAACGCAGACGGCTGGGGCCGGCCGGCGAAAGCCTGGGTGCTTGCCCGGTTCTGATCGCCTCGACGAGTCCGGTGCAGGCCAGCTCGATCTGATCCAGCGCATCGCTGAACGCCTGATCGCCGTCGTAGTACGGATCGGCGATGTCGCCGGCCGGCCCGCTGATGCTGGCCCCCAGTACCGGGTCGAAGCTGCGCAGAAGCCTGATCCGGGAACGAGTTTCGTCATCGCTGGCCCAGCTCTGCAGGATCCGGCGGTGGCCGGCGTCCAGCGCCACGATCAGGTCGAGATCAGCGAACCGGGCCGGGTCGAACTGGCGTGCCCGGTGATCTCCTTCCGGATAGCCGTGGGCGCTCAGAGCCCGCCGGGCCCGCGGATCAGCTGGCTCGCCGCTGTGCCAGTCACCGATCCCGGCCGAGCCGGCCCAGACGTCGAGCCCGGCTCGTGCGGCCAGGACGCCGAAGATGGACTCCGCCATCGGGGAGCGGCAGATGTTTCCAGAGCAGACGAAACAGACCCGGTAGGTGCTGGGCGGCGGCATGCGGTCCATGGTGAGACATCCCGGCAGCGATCGCCCAACTGGGCGGTCCGCTCCTCCACAACCCGTCCGACCAGCCAGTTGTCCACAGGTTCGATCCGGGCGCTTCTGGCCGGGGGAGCTGTCGCCTAGCGTCGTCTTCACGTTCGCGGGGGTGAGTGGACGATCTCATTTGTCCGAACGTGAGGGGGGTCCATGAATGTGGATGCGATGCTGCGCGCGATCACCGGCCTGCGGCAGCTGGCGATGGAGGTCAATGACGCCGGGTGCAGGGTTTTGATGGAGGCTGGAGTGGACTGGCATTCCATTGCGGCAGAACAGTTCCGAGATGATCTGGTCGAGCGCGGGCGTGCCGTCCGTCATTGTGCTCAGTTGTTCGAGGATGCCGCCTCGGCCCTGCGGCGGCACCTGGATCGCTGCGCGCGGGCGGATCCCGGATGGGTTCAGCCACGATGATCGCCGTACCGGCGAAGGGCCCGGCAGCGTTGCGGGTACGTGGCGGAGTGGGTGGCATCTCGGTCCGGGTGGCGGACATGCTCTCCGCGGCCGGACGTCTGGATGCGCTGGCCGGATTCCTGGCCGAGTGCGCTATCCGTGGCTCGGCGATCACTGAGGGCGTGCTGCTCGACGAGGGCCGGACGCTGGATCCGCTGGGACACGATCAAGCGGACGACGCGGTGCGGGCCGCACTGAGCGGCCCCAGTGGAGCGGATCAGCTCGCGGCGGCGCTTCGCGTCACCGCGGCCCGGCTGCGAACGGTGGCCCACGGCTATCAGCAGGCCGACCAGGCGGCGCTCAGTCGCATAGCCCTGCTCCGGCAGTACGCCTTGGGCGGGCTCGTTCCGCTGCTGGCGCTGCCGGCCGGGGCGAGCGGGCTGGCATCGGCGATGGGACTGCGGATGCCAGGGCTGGCC
>CALMAR010000062.1 GCA_937859855.1 uncultured Kineosporia sp. | reverse complement strand
GGCTGGATCAGGGCTGTCCGCGGTCCCGCTGCTGGGTTCGATACTGATCGGTGCGCTGCTCGGGCTGCTCGGCCGGGACAGCTGGCTGAGCCTGCGAGTCCGCCGCCGGGAAGAGCGCATCCTGAGTGAGTTCCCTTCTGTCGCGGAACTTCTGGCCCTGTCGGTGGCGGCGGGCGAGGGCGCGGTCTCCGCCCTTGATCGGGTGGTCCGGACCAGCCATGGCGAGCTGACCGGCGAACTAGCCCGCACGCTGGCCGATGTCCGCACTGGGATATCGCTGGTCGATGCGCTGGAGAGCCTGGCCAGCCGGACCAGTATCCCGATCCTGGCTCGGTTCGCCGATGGCGTCCTGGTCGCGGTCGAACGAGGTACTCCGCTGTCGGAGGTCCTGCGCGCGCAGGCTCGCGACGTGCGCGGTCATTCCCGGCGCCGGTTGATGGAGGCAGGTGGCCGCCGTGAGGTCTGGATGATGGTTCCGGTCGTCTTCTTGATCATGCCGGTGACGGTGTTGTTCGCCGTCTATCCGGGGCTTGTGGTACTGGATTTCACTGGATGATTGCGAGAGACATGATGTTTCGCCACCGGCTTGGCTTGATCTGGTTCTGGCTGCTGCTTCAGTTCGAGCTCCGGTTCGAGCGCAGGCGGGGTCGGCGAGGTGACGACCGGGGAGACGTGCCAGGCTGGGTGCTGGTCACGCTGATGACCGCTGGCCTGGTGATCACGCTTTGGGCCGTGGCCAGCCCACGCCTGGAAGATCTGTTCAACCAGGCGATGGATACGGTCACGGGTGGACCGTGACGGCCGGCCCGGATCCCCGGCGGGCAGGCACAAGCGGCTCACATGACCGGCCCGGGCGCGAACGCGGTTCTGCCATCGTGGGTTTCACCTTGGTCGGCGGCCTGCTGACCCTGCTGTTCGTGGCTCTGCTGCAACTCACGCTCGCGCTGTACACCCGCAACATCTTGATCGACTGCGCCGGCGAAGGCGCCAGATTTGGCGCGATCGCAGATCAGGACACCCAGGACGGCGCTCGACGCACGCAGCAGCTGATCCGGGCCGCCCTGCCGGATCGATACGCTCGGCGGGTCAGCGCGCAATTATTGCGCAACAATGGCTTTCAGCAAGTGGAAGTGCGAGTCAGGGCGCCGTTACCGGTGCTGGCGATGTTCGGCGCCGGGCGGACGCTGCAGGTCACCGGACATGCCGTGGTCGAAGGACCCAGCCGTGCGGCCTGACTGGGGGCGCTGGTGGCTGGCCCGGGCCCGGACAGCCTGGGCGAGGCCCGCTGGGTGCGGCGGCGACGCCGGATCGGCGGTGATCGAGTTCATCGCTCTGGCGCTGTTGTTGCTGCTGCCACTGGTGTACCTGGTGATCACCCTCGGCCGGATCCAGGCCGGTTCGCTCGCGGCTCAGTCCGGGGCCCGGGCCGCCGCTCGAGCGCTGGTCACCGCTGACTCCGGTGCTCAGGGACGGGCCTGGGCCAACGCTGCGGCCCGGCTCGCGCTCACCGATCAGGGCTTCCAGCCCGGTGCTGGCCGACTGACCATCACCTGCTCGGTCCAGCCCTGCCTGACCCCCGGAGCTGAGGTCGGCGCCCGGCTGACCGTGCAGGTGGTGCTGCCCGGTGTTCCGGGGTTCGTGGACGCACTCATCCCGCTACGGGTGACCGTCACCGCCCGCCAACTCCAGATCGTGGACCGCTTCCGGCAGCCGGGCCAATGAATCTGCTTGCGCCGCAATACAATCGGGACGGTGGGCAGATCATCCCGCTGGTCATCGTCTACGCCGCGCTGGCTCTGAGCCTGGTGATCGCCGTGGTCGACATCACCGCCGTGCACATCCAGCGTGACCGGTTGTTTGCTGTGGCCGATGCGGCCGCGCTGAACGCGGCCAACGCGCTGGATTCGCCCCAGTTCTATCGTCAGGGCGGCCTGGTGCAGGTCGGTGACCATCGTCCGTTGCCGTTGTCGGACCTCACGGTGGTGCGGAGTGTGCAGGCCTATCTGTCCGATCCACATGCGGCCCAACCTCTTTCCGGCCTGGGGGTGGGACGGCCGACCGGTGCTCCAGACCCGGGAACAGCCGAGGTGACCCTGGTCGCCCGGGGCAGGCTGCCACTGTTCGGCACCGTGCTGGGAACATGGTGGGACGGCGTTCCGCTCCGGGTCACGGTGACGGCTCAGGCCCGCGAACGCCGATAGCCCCCGGCCCCGAACGGGCCCGGAGCAGAGGCCGCGTGTTCGAGCTGGACATAGAGAATGGCCCGGCTGTGCCTGGCCAAAGTGACGTCAGCGACTCCAGCCAGCCGCCGTAGCGTGGCCATGGCGTCGCCAGTCTGACCACGGGCTGATTCGAGGAAGACCACGATCACGCCGCGACCGGTGGGCATCGACGTCGCCTCGGCGGTGTGCAGGACGGCGATGCCATTGCGGCGGAGGGCCAGCATCACTTCACCGCCGTCCGTCATGACCGCCCCCTCCTCGGACTGGTGGAAGGCTCCAGCCCGCGAGGACGCCTGGCATCGACTCGCGGGCCGGAGCCCGTTCACGGGTGTGCCGGATTTGAGTGGATTCACTGATCGTCAGTTCACTGAGTCGTTCGGTGTTTCACGATAACAGTGGGCAATAACCCGAATCAACCCGGATGGCGGTGTGATCGCGCGGGATCCGCTCTTTACGGTCGGCGCATGCCTGACTTGGGTGCCGTGGTCGCGCGCAACATCCGCGCCGAGCGGGCCCGCCAGGGCTGGCGGCAGACTGATCTGGCGCAGCGGCTGGAGTGGTCGATCGGGATGGTCAGCGACACCGAGTCCGGTCAGCGCCGGGTCGGGATCGCCGACATGCCCAAGCTTTGCCGCGCGCTGGGGGTGCCCCTGTCCACTCTGCTGGTCGGCGCCGATGACGAGGATCTGCGCGCCCTCTCGGTCTGACCCGCAGATGCCTATCTGGCCCGGCCCGGGCCCATCGGCACCTGATCGGATCCCAGCGAGCGCGTAGTCTGGCTGGTTGTGGCATCCATCGACTTCGCGGCAGAGATCAAGGATCTTCGCGGCACCCTGGACAGTATCCTGGCGGTGAGTGATCTGGCCGGGATGCGGGCCCAGATCGCTCAGCTGTCGGATCAGGCCTCGGCCCCGGACCTGTGGGACGACCCGGAGAAGGCCCAGGTGGTGACCAGCAAGCTCTCCCATCTGCAGGCCGAGGCCAGCAGGCTGGAGAAGATCACCAGCCGGGTCGACGATCTTGAGGTGCTGGTCGAGCTCGCCGAGGAGGAGAACGACGCCGGTACCCTGGCCGAGGCCGAGCGGGAACTCATTGACGTCCAGGCCGCGCTGACCGAACTCGAGGTTCGCACGCTTCTGTCGGGGGAGTACGACGCCCGCGAGGCGCTGATCACGATCCGGTCGGAGGCCGGAGGCGTGGACGCGGCCGACTTCGCCGAGATGCTGATGCGGATGTACCTGCGCTGGGCCGAGCGGCATCAGTACCGGACCGAGATCTACGACACGTCGTATGCCGAGGAGGCTGGGCTCAAGTCGGCCACCTTCCGGGTGGACGCACCGTACGCCTACGGCACCCTGTCAGTGGAGCAGGGCACCCACCGGCTGGTCCGGATCAGCCCCTTCGACAATCAGGGACGGCGTCAGACCTCCTTCGCTGGGGTCGAGGTGCTGCCGGTGGTGGAGGAGACCGACCACATCGAGATCCCGGAGAACGACATCCGGGTCGACGTTTACCGGTCGTCGGGCCCGGGCGGGCAGAGCGTCAACACCACCGACTCCGCTGTCCGGCTCACCCACATTCCCACCGGCATCGTGGTGACCTGCCAGAACGAGAAGTCGCAGCTGCAGAACAAGGCCTCGGCGATGCGGGTGCTGCAGGCCCGCTTGCTGGAACGGGCGCGCCAGGATCGCCAGGCCGAACTGGACTCCCTCAAAGGGGACGGCGGATCGAGCTGGGGCAATCAGATGCGGTCCTACGTGCTGCACCCGTATCAGATGGTTAAGGATCTGCGCACCGAACACGAGACCGGAAACACCGACGCCGTGTTCGCCGGTGACATCGACGGCTTTCTGGAGTCCGGCATCCGCTGGCGCCGGTCGGTGGACAGGGACGGCGAATGACCGGTCAATGATCATGGCCACGGCCGGCTGCCACCGGGATGAAGACCCCACGCAGCGGCACGCCGCTAGGCGCACCGTGACCGTCCGTCCCAGGAATCGTGTCTAGACTCGGCGATCGGCCGCGCACACATATTCAGTACTGAATCCCCGACAGCGGCCGAGGTTGCGATCCTGTGATCCGATTCGACGATGTCACTAAGGTTTACTCCGGCACCAGTCGCCCGGCGCTGAACAAGATCTCGCTGGAGATCATCAAGGGCGAGTTCGTCTTCCTGGTCGGCGCCTCCGGTTCGGGCAAGTCCACCTTCCTGCGCCTGGTGCTCAAGGAGGAGAAGGCCACCTCAGGTGTTGTGCGCGTTTCTGGTAAGGACGTGGCCAAGCTCTCCAGCTGGAAGGTCCCCCACCTGCGGCGCACCATCGGCGTCGTGTTCCAGGACTTCCGGCTGCTGCCGAACAAGACCGTGTTCGAGAATGTGGCCTTCGCCCTGCAGGTGATCGGCAAGCCCCGGCACGCGATCTCCCACACCGTGCCCGAGGTGCTCGACCTGGTTGGCCTGGCCGGCAAAGAACGCCGGTTTCCGCACGAGCTGTCCGGCGGGGAGCAGCAAAGGGTGGCGATCGCCCGGGCGTTCGTGAACCGGCCGGCGATTCTGCTCGCGGATGAGCCGACCGGCAATCTCGACCCGACCACCAGCATCGGCATCACCCGGCTGCTGGACCGGATCAACAAGACCGGCACCACCGTCGTGATGGCCACCCACGACGACGAAATCGTCGACCAGATGCGCAAGCGGGTGGTGGAACTGCAGGACGGCAAGAAGGTCCGGGACCAGGACCGCGGCGTCTACAGCAACACGAGGTAACTCACTTATGCGTCTGCAGTTCGTGCTCGAAGAAATCGCCATCGGCCTTCGCCGCAATGTGGCGATGGCCCTGTCCGTCGTCCTGGTCACCTTGGTGTCCCTGTTCCTGCTCGGCCTCGGCTTCCTGGCCCAGCGGCAGGTGGACACCATGAAGGACTACTGGTACGACCGGGTCCAGGTATCAATCTTCCTCTGCGGCAAGGACTCTGACGGTGCTAGTTGCGCTGACGGCGCGGTCACACAGGCGCAGAAGGATCAGATCCTGGCCAACCTGCACTCCCCGCACCTGTCCCCGTATGTGCAGAGGGTGTACTACGAGTCACAACAGGAGGCCTTCAGCCGATTCAAGCAGCAGTTCAAGGACAGCTCGCTGTCGCAGAACCTGACCGTGGATCAGATGCCGGAGTCCTACCGGGTCAAGCTGAAGAATCCCGAGCAGTACGAGGTGGTTTCGCAGATCTTCACCAATCAGCCCGGAGTTGAATCGGTGGAGGACCAGAACCAGGTGCTGGACCGGCTTTTCGCCCTGCTCAACCGGCTGAAGTACTACTCCTGGCTGCTGGCGGCGGTCACCCTGTTCAGTTCGGTGCTGCTGGTGGCCACCACGATCCGGCTGACCGCGTTCACCCGGCGCCGAGAGACCGGGATCATGCGGCTGGTTGGTGCGTCCAACTTCTTCATCCAGCTGCCGTTCATCCTGGAAAGCATGATCGCTGCCGCGATCGGTGCTGGCCTGGCGTCGCTGGCGCTGGTCAGCATGACCCATTTCGAGATCCAGGGCCGGCTTTCGCACACACTGCGGTTCGTCAACTATGTGGGCACATCGGACGCCTTGATGATCGTGCCCTGGTTGTTCCTGTTCGGTCTTGGGATTGCTGGCGTGTCGTCTTTCCTTGCGCTGCAGAGATACCTCAGGGTGTAGCCGTCCGGCCGCGTAGCGCTCTTCCCCGCTGCTAGGCGGCCGGCCTGGAGGATGGAATGGACGGCACCCGTCGTGCTGCCCTGCCTGCATGCAGGCAATCACGACTGCTTCGTCGTGCCCTCGGCTCGGTCCTCACGGTGCTGGTGCTGGCACCGGTCATGCTGGCCGGGCTCGGATCCGCTGCAGCCCAAGCGGACTCGGTCAGTGACCGGAGACAAGCGCTGAGTGGACAGCTCGACGACCTGCGCTCAGCGCTGGAAGGCACCTCCGATGCGCTGGTGAACGCGGCGGTGAAGCTGGCGGAGACCAAGTCCGATCTGGCCGGCGCCCGAGACACGTTGACCGCCGCCCACGCCGAAGCGGCCGACTCGCAGGCCAGGGACGATGTTCTGGCCCAGCGGCTGTCGCTGGCCCAGGCGGCGGCCGGCAAGGCCCAGCGCGAACTGCTCGACCGCCAGCGGGTGGAAGTCGCCACTCAGGCGCGGATTGGTTCGATCGCTCGCGAAACTTACGTCAGCTCGGGCCTTTCCGGACTGTCGATCGCGTTGAATGCGGAGAGCCCGGCCCAGTTCGCTGATCGCTTCACCGTTGCTGGGACCGCCCTGCGGCAGCAGAACGGCGCCATTGCGCGGCTTAAGGTACAGCAGGCCGAGACCCGCGCCCGCCAGGCCAAGCTGGACGCCGCCCAAGCCGAAGTGACCCGGCTCAAGCTCGAATCCGAAGCGCTGGTGCGGGAGAAGGTCTCCGCTGAACAGAAAGCGGCTGCCGCGGAGTCGAGCATCCATCAGCTGGCCCTGGATCAGGATGCCGCTCTCGCGGTGATCCGGGCCCGGAAGGCGTCGGAGAAGCAGCGTATTGCCGCCCTGCAGGTAGAGGAGAACCGGCTGGCGGCGATCCTTCGGGCCAGGGCAGTCCGGACGGGCAGCGGCGCAGGCGGCAGCGCGGGTGGCGGAGGCGCCCTGTCCTATCCCGTCCGTGCCCCGATCACCTCGGGGTTCGGCTGGCGCTACCACCCGATCCTGCACTACGCCCGGCTGCACGCCGGAGTTGACTTCGGCGCACCGTGCGGAACGCCGGTTCGTGCCGCCG
>CALMAR010000061.1:28314-34982 GCA_937859855.1 uncultured Kineosporia sp. | reverse complement strand
GCCCGCCCCGGCCGCCGTGTGGGCCCGGGGGTGGGGTCAGGGCCGCCACGGGGGGGGCCCGCACCGGGAGCGGGAGGCCGGCGGCGGCTTTCCGTAAGTAGCACATTCGACTGCAGGCCGTCCGCCCATTCACAAGGCTCAGGCAGCGGTCTGGCGTTTCGGCCGAAGGCTTACCGGCGCAGGTACTGTCCGGCGTCACGCCCGGCGCCCAGCGGTCAGGTGCAGGCATGAGCACGGGTGGTGACGCCTGCTGAGGCGACTGGTTTCGAGGGCGTCAGCGCCAGAATTCGGTGAGCTGCCCGCTCAGGGCTCTGCCTTGGCGGTGGCCGGCTTGAGCGGCCGCCGGCCGCAGCGACAGATCCATCGCATTGACGCCGAACATGTGCTCGGAGTCGCTGGACGGGAAGATCGTTTCGACTCTGCTGCCGCTACTGCGCAGCTCGCCGACCTGCGCCGCAAGGTCCATGCCCCACTCCACCGGATGCCGTGATCTGCCGCCGAATGGTGACAGCACCAGCACTCGTGCGAATCCGGCCGCCAGATCGGCATTTTCGTTGCGCCGGTAGCCGCCATCAATGTATCGGCGGTCGCCGATCCTGTAGGCGAAGCCGCTGGCACAGCTGGCGGCCACGGCGTCCGCCAGGTCGACCTCGCTGTGGCGGTCGAACACGACCGGCTCACCGGTACGGGCATCGACCGCCGTGATGATGACCGTTCGTTCTGGCCAATGCTGACTCGGCAGCCGAGCGGCGACCATTGCGCGCCAGCGTTCCTGCACGGAGCCGTCGGACGCCGCATCCAGGCCGAGCGCCGCCGCACCCATTCGGCGGCGCATATCGGCCGCATCCTTGGAGGCACCGATGATTCGGCTCGTTCTCTCCATATGGTCGGCGACCGGCCCGGAGGGAACGCGCTGGCCGCCGGATCCGGCCGGGCCAGCGCCTGCCGGAGGCGCTGCGGCAAGGATGGCGGCAAGCAGTGCGGCCGGGACCGCGCTCGTTATCTGGGCCGCGGCCGTCTATCCGGCCGACGTCCCGATGATCAGATCACTTTCGGTCACATCCAGCCCGGCATCAAACAGGCCAGCGATGACGCCGATCAACCACGCATTGCCGGTCGATCCGCCACCACCGAGGACCAGCGCTCGCTCACCCGCGGCGCGCATCCGCCTTGTGGCGCCGACCTGTGGCTGTTCCTGGCCGGACACCGGCTGGCTGGAGACCGTCGCCGACGAGATGAGATGCCGAGGTGAAGAAGGTTGTGTGTTCATGGGAGTCGCCTTTCGCCAAGTGCCTGGCGGGCGCTCCCGGCGACTACCTCAGTCGCGCGATCCTGAACGGGAAGGGAGCACCCACTGCGGATATTGCGGTCATGGGTCTCACCTCCTCGTCAGGATCACAATTGCCGGGATCGTACACCGGTGACGCGCAGCGCAACCGGCATCATGTCGGCTGGCTGGCTTGCCGTTGCACCGGTCAGGTGGAGGTCAGCTCGGGCGCGCTGAAGAGTTCTGCACATCGGTGCTCGCGCCAATCTTCGATCCAGGCCGGGATCTCTTGGGCAGGCAGGGGCCGGGCCATCAGATAGCCCTGAGCGACATCGCAGCCGAGGGTCCGCAGGCGCTGGAGTGTGTCCGGGTCCTCTATTCCTTCGGAAACCACCCGCAGATCGAACGCACGGGCAGCCGCGATCATCAGCCTGACCAGTTCTTGCTGGCGCGCATCCTCTGAGGCGACGAAGCTGCGGTCGATCTTGAGTGTGTCGACGGGCAGATGAGGCAGCTGCCCCACCGAGGTGTATCCCGTTCCGAAGTCGTCGAGCGCGACACTCACGCCCAGGGCCCGGATCTGGGTGAGGTGTTCGTCGGCCCGGGCCTCGTCCACCAGCGCGGTCTCGGTCAGCTCGATCTCCAGCTGGGCCGGGGACAATCGGCTGGCGGCGAGCGCTGCCTGGACGTCAGAGATGATCTCAGCGCTGCTGACGTGCCGGGCGGACACATTCACGGCCATCCGCAGGAGTGCCCCGCCTCCCAGCCCTTCTTCTGACCATTGGGTGAGCTGACCGATAGCCGTGTCCAGTACCCACCGGCCGAGTTGGCAGATCAGGGTGGATGCCTCAGCGGCGGGAATGAATTCATCGGGCGGCACCCGGCCATGACCCGGCCGGTTCCATCGAACGAGAGCTTCGAACCCGTCGATTTCACCATTGCTCAACCTGATGACCGGCTGGTAGTACAGCTCGAACTGGCCGTGATGGAGCCCTTCGGCGATCGCCTCTTCCATCGCGACCCGGGCTGCGATTGCGCCCTCATAGGTTATGGCTTGGTCTTTGCCTTTTGCTTTCGCGGCGTACAGGGCTTGATCGGCCCGCGCCAGGAGCTGCTGGGCCTTGGTCACGTTGTCATCAGGAACCCAGGTCGCGGTGCCGGCCGAGATGCTGAGGCTGTACCCATCGGCTTGCCGCAACGTGATGGCGCGAGTCGCTTCGATCATGCGGTTAGCGACGGCGACGGCGCCGGAGCTACCGGTTCGCGGAAGCACCACGGCGAACTCCTCGCCGCCGAAGCGCGCCACGAAGTCACCTTCGCGGTGCACTTGACCAGCCAGGACCCGCGCCAGGGCGGTAAGGGCGTCGTCACCGACCAGGTGGCCGAACGTATCGTTGAATCTCTTGAAGTCATCCAGATCCACCATGACGATCGACAGCGGCTCCAAGGCCCGGGTGCACCGTCTCCACTCCGCCCGCAGGGTCTGGTCGAATGCGCGCCGGTTCGGCACCCCGGTCAGGGCGTCGCTCATCACCATCCGCAACATCTGATCTTCCATGGACTTCTCAGCCGTGACATCCAGGGCCATCCCCACGGCGCGTACCGCGCGCCCGCGCCGGTCACGCTGCAGCACCTTCCCCCGCACACTCAGGTACCTCAGAGCAGGTTCGTGACCTAGCCGGGCCACCACATCAGCCGCTCCAGTGTCGGCCAGCGATCTCAGGATGGCTCCGACAGACGGCCGGTCTTCCGAACGGACCAGGCGGGTCAGTTCCTCAACGCTGCCCGGGACGAGATCCTCCGGAACGCCCAGAACTCCGGCGGCTTGCGCTTCCCAGGTCATGCTGCCGGACCGCACATCGAGGTCCCACATGGCCGCCGTCGCCTGTCCCCCAGTGGCCAGGTCCAGCCGGGCCCGCAGGTCGACCTGCTCAGCGAGCAGATCGTGGAACTCCGTGGTGTCCCGGCCAGTGGCCCACCACAACGGAGTGCCGGTCACGGGCCGGGCCACCCATTGCAGATGCACCCACCGGCCATCACGCTGCCGGAATCGGTTCTCCAGCATCACCTCGCTGGACGCCCGTTCCAGGGCCACCAGGCCCTCCAGGAGCTGATTGAGGTCGTCTGGGTGCACCAGCTCAAGCAGGGAACGCCCGTGGAGTTCCTCCGGACTCATTCCCAGCAGGCGAGCGAACGGCTCATTGACCTCCCGGAGGAACCCATCCGCCCCGGCGACTGAGAACAACTCCTGCCCGGATCCCAGCTCCTTCGATGTCATCGCGTCACCGCGGCAGCCTGAGTGCTATCAGACCTTGTTCTTCGCATACAGGGTCAGCAAGGTCTGTGCCACCGCTCCGTTGCTGACCAGGTCAGGGTTCATCAGCGGGTACAGGGTCGCAGGCGTGAATCCGTCCAGTTCCTCTGCGAGCTCCTCATCGTCCACATGCTCGAAACCCATCGACCAGTCAGGAAACAATCGTTCCGAGATCTCGATGTCGAGAAGCAGCCGTAAATGCGTATGCCGATCGTCTTTGGAGATTCGCTGATAGGCCGTATCGAGCGCGTCGCTGTCCCCTTCTAGCATCTGCAGAAAGCTCTGACTGCAATACAGCAGCATTCCGCTGAGACCAGCAGGCTCGTTCCGCCGCCGCGCGACGCTGAGCAGCTGCACCAGCTCCTCAGGGGTGAAATCGTAACTAGCCTGACTGCAATAGATGATCCGCCGCATACCAACCTCACCACGTGACGAGCAAGCCATTCGGAGCAACGGGCCTGCTCCGCACCGACGTCGCACTATCGGTCGCCGAACAACCCGGCTTGAGCCGGATCGCATCTCCGCTCCGCGCCAGCGGATGCCTAGGAGCGCCGGTCAGTCGTGGTGGAGCGCCACTGCGACGATCACCAAGGCGATGCCGGGAGGGCACTGGCGCCGGCCAGGTATGTGGCTATTGCCAATACCTAGAGGGACGTCAATGGCCTCGCCGCATGCAGTGGGGTGGCCGCATTGATCATAAGCAATTACAGGCACGAGAAGGGGCCGAAACTTGACGCTTGCACCATCTCTCGCGGAGCGGATCCTGTGTAGCACGGCACAGGAGCATGCATGTCCGACGCCCCGCAATTACCACTATGTCCTGAACCGGCCCGACGGCACGACGGATGAGTCGGCTGAGTGGGATGCAACCTGTATCAGCGGCCGTAACGACAACGGGTTCTATGGTCATGGCATCGTCAACGCGCTGGCAGCCGTTTCCTGATTGGCCCTCTGCACCTGGGGTGCGGGCCGGCAGCAGGACGTCGCTCCGGTGGGCCGGTGTGGTCACGCCGTTGTGGCACCTGCGGACCATGTCAATCATTGCTGCCACGCGACGCTAGCCCGCCCCGACCTCGCCTACTTAGTCCCGAGTAGTCACAGTCGGCAGGCCTGCCGCTCACGAACGGCCAAGAGGATTGCCGCGACCGGAAACGCGCCCCATCCTTCTGACGTGATGAAGCCAATACCTATACCTGCCGGGCTGCCCACCGGCCGGGTAACCCTGATGGCTACCGATGTCGAGACCTCCGCCCGACTACTGGCTACCCTTGGTGAGGCTTATATCGATGTTCTGGCCACCCACCGTCGGCTGATCCGCCTGATCGCTGGCGAAACCGGCGGCGTGGAGGTCGAGGGGCACAGTGAAAGTTTCCTCCTGGCCTTCTCCGACCCGACGTCCGCCACCCGCGCCGCCGGCCGGATCCAGCAGATCCTCGCCTTCCACGAATGGCCAGACGGCACAAACTTGGGAGTTCGCATCGGCCTGCACACGGGCCGTCCGGTACTGTCGGGCGCGGGCTACAGCGGCCTAGACCTGATCATCGCTAAGGGCATCGCCGCCGTCGCTCATGGTGGGCAGATCGTGCTGTCGACGGCGACCCGGGACGCGGCCGGCGGTGCGCCTCCAGGCTGTCGGTTCCGACAGCTCGGTGCGCACCGGCTCAAAGACCTGGACCAATCCCTGACGCTATTTGACCTGGTGGTCGATGGGCTCGCGGCGCGCTTCCCGCCGCTGCGCTCCCTCGGCGCGCACCCGACGAACTTGCCCGAGATCGCCACAACACTCGTCGGCCGGGAGTACGACGTCCTGGTCGCCAGAACCAGGCTGTCGTCGACGGATCGCCTGCTGACAATGACAGGCCCCGGCGGCACTGGCAAAACGCTGCTCGCAACCACCTTGGCCCTCCAGCTCTTGCCCGAGTGGCCCGACGGTGCATTCGTGGTCTGGCTGGCTCCAGTGCAGGACAGGGCGTTCGTCGTCGAGGCCGTCGCATCAGCGCTGGGACTGCGGGAGCGGCCGGGTGGTGACCTCCGACACGCCCTGCTGGATTACGTCGCGGCACGCGAAATGCTCCTGCTGCTAGATAATTTCGAGCATCTGCTGGATGCCGCGCCGCTCGTCTCCGAGCTGCTGGAGGCGTCGCCGGGGTTGCGGGTGCTGGTGACCAGCCGGGTGCCGTTACGGGTGCCCGGCGAGTCGGAGCTGCCCATCGCTCCGCTGGCGCTCGAGGCGGCGGACGAACAGCTGCCAGCGGCGGTTGAGCTCTTCATCGCACGAGCTCTCACGGCGAACCCGTTGCTGCGCATCGACGAGGCGACAATGGCTGCGATGCGGCAGATCTGCGTCGCCCTCGACGGGTTGCCTCTGGCCTTGGAACTCGCCGCCGCCCGCTCTCGGCTGATGAGCCCGCAGGCGATGGCGGCGCGCCTGGCTCGCCCACTGGAGCTCGCCGCTGGTGGGGCACCGTCAGCGCATTACCGGCAACGGGCCCTCCGGGCCACTATCGATTACAGCGTCGAGCTCCTCAGCGACCGGCTGGCCGATCTGTTCGTGGCCCTGGGCGTCTTTCCCGGCCACTTCACCGTGATTGCCGCCGAAGAGGTGTGCGGAGCCGAACTTGATGAGTTGGCGGAGCTGCTCGACCACAACCTGTTGCGTGCCTTCGAGGACGCGGACGGGGAGATGCGCCTTGGGATGCTGGAGACGGTGCGCGCCTACGCACGGGAGAGGCTGGCCGGACTTGGAGCTCAGGTCTTCGATCAGCACGCGGCGTGGGCGGGCGGCTTGGCGGCTACCGGTGAGCTGCTCGATGGATCCCACGAGAGTCACCTCGACCGATTCGACGCCGTGCAGGACGACCTGCGCCAGTCGCTGGAGTGGTACGCAGAATCCGGCCAAACCACGGCCGCCCTGCACCTCGCCAACAACCTGGCCGTTTACTGGGACACTCGGGGTCGGTACGCGGAGGGCCACGACCGGCTGCGGCTGCTCCTGGCCACCGCGTCGGACGCACCGGACCGGGAGCGGGCCCGGGGGGGGGGGGGGGGCGGGGCGCGGGGGGGGGGTTTTGTAGGAGGGGGGGGGGG
>CALMAR010000061.1:0-28304 GCA_937859855.1 uncultured Kineosporia sp. | reverse complement strand
TAGCGTCGAGGGTGCGCAGGCCGCCGACCTGCGGCTGCCGGCCCTCGAGACCTTCCGCGCGGAAGGCGACCATCGCGCCGTTACTCTCTGCCTGTCGCACCTGGGATTCCTGACTAGTAATACGTCGGAGAGCCGCGCCGAGGGTCGGCGTTGGAATGAGAAGGCACTGGCCGCGGCGCGTGTATCCGGCGACCCGTGGAGCGTGGCGGTCGCCCTGAACAACCTGGCAACGGTGCAGGAACCCGACGCCGGTGAGCACGCTTACGAACTGCTCCAAGAAAGCCTCTTGATCAGGCGAGGTCTTGGCGAGAAGCGAACAATAGCAATAACTTTGAGCAACATAGGTGAGATCTGCATCGAGCGCCACCAGTTCAATCAAGCGCGAACGGCCCTGAACGAAGCACTGGCGCTAGCCATCGATATCGGCATGGAAGGGGTGATCGCGGACGTGAGGGTCAACCTCGCGACGATCTTCTGGCGTGACGGAGACACGGAGACGGCGACCTCGCTTCTGGATGACGCGCTGGCCAGGGCCGAGCGCATCTCGGACCAAGACCTAATGGTTCGCGCCCAGAAGCTGCTGTTCGAGATGGGCCGATCCGAGCGCCCGGGAGCGCCAGAACATGCGGCTGTCGCCGGTGGCCTGACACCCCGAGAGCGGGAACTGGTCACTCTGATCGCACAAGGCCTGACCGACGCGGAAATTGCCAGGCGTCTCGTTATCAGCGTCCGAACTGTGCGGTCGCACTTGGACCGGATCCGCGACAAAACAGGTTGCCGGCGACGCGCGGACCTTACCCGTCTCGCTGTCCAAGCAGGCCTCGCCTGACATCGAGCCGGCCAAGTGGGTCATTTGCCCGGCAACACTTTCCCGAACCACCGCGACCAGAGGGGTAAAGCTACCCCTGCCCGGACGTGCCCCTGATCAGGCACTTTGGCTTCACGCCGAGAGATACCCGGCAGGAAACGTCCAGGGAGTCCACTATGAACACCTCCAACATCACCCAAGCCGTCAGCACTCCCGGCCGGGCCACCTTCCGCGCGACCCGGCTACTGATCGGCGCCGGGATCGCGGTCACCACAGCAGGCCTGGTCGCCGCCGCGGGCGCTGCTAGCTCGTCCGGTTCCACCACTGCACCCCAGTCAACCCCGCAGCAGCGGATCGACGCGCTGACTCAGCCGAGCATCGCATTCCTCAGCATGAAGGCCTCGGGGGCGGTGGCGGTGCCGTGGAGCGATAACACCACTCACGTCATCAAGATCGCCCCTACCGTCGCCGGCTACTGCTCGGCCAGCTTCGTCACCGGAACCGGCACCATGCTCAGCGCCGGCCACTGCGTGGACCCTGACGAGTTCCGGACCGACCTCATTGCGGATGCCTTCTATGAGCTCCAGGAACAGGGCCTGGCCAACGGACTGCAGCTGAAGGACGTCCAGGACCCCGACTACACCTACCACTGGACAGTTCTTGATGCGCCGAAGGTGACCGTGACGGCCTATCCGATGTCGGACAAGGGCAACGTCGCCACCGACTCGGCGCTGTCCGTCCGGGTGCTGAACTTTGAGCCGCTTGGGCATGGTGATACGTCGGTCCTGCAGGCCAACATCCCGTCTGGCACGACTTACCCGGCACTCGCCGTGGCTGACGCCGTTCCGGCTCCTGGCATCGACGTGGTCAGCATCGGCTTCCCGGGAAGCATCACTAAGAACACCGATGTCGGTACGCTGGCGCCGACGTTCAACCCAGGCCAAACCGCCAACCTGCAGACGGACTCCACGTCCGGTGCCGGACTCATCGGGGTGACGGCCACCATCGCGCAGGGCATGTCCGGTGGTCCCACCGTTGATAACTCCGGCCGCATCGTTGGAGTCAACAGCCAAAACCGGTTCGATAACGAATACGATCAGAAGCTGGGCGCGGTCGTTTCCACAGACGAGCTGCACCGGATGCTCGCCACCAGCACCGCGCCGTCCTCGCTGAGCCGGGCCGACCAGGCGTGGCGCCGAGGTATGGCCAGCTACTGGGCCGGTGCGTACCGAGAAGCGGTGCAGCAGTTCGACACCGTGCTGATGACGTCCCCAAGCCACGCCTCGGCGCAGCACTACCGGCAGCTAGCGATCCAGGCCTACCCGCTGGAGCGAGCCGGCTACGGGCGAATCCTCTGGCTGGTCGCTGCGGCCTGTGGGCTGGCACTAAGCGCGATCAGCTTGGCGCTCCTCGTCAGCCGCCAGCGTCTGGTGGGCAGGTCGGCTGTCGAGCAGAAAGTCCTGGAACTGCCGACCGCGAAGCTCCCCCACTCCCCGACCACGCCGCAGCAACAGTCCGAGGAGGAGGCGCTCGACCCCCGCCCCTTGGTGCACGCTGCCTTGTTAAGCCCTCGCAGTAAGGGGCCCGCCCCCCGTCTTGGGGGGCGGGGCCGCTCATCTTGACGCAGGCGCATCACCGCTCACATGACCAAGGGCGCCGAGCTGACTACAAGGGGCCGTCAAGCAAGTCCACCAAACCGACGTGAACCACGACTCGGAACCCTGTCGAAAGTCCCGGAGTGCCAGTGGACTCGCCACGGACCTGCCGTTTCGGACGAACGGGGAGGTCAGAGGTTAGTGGGGCAGGCGGGGTTCGAACCTGCGACCGACGGATTATGAGAACCCGGCCACGAGCTTGATGCCACGTCAGGCGCCGTGGCCACATTGAACGCGCCGTATCGTGCACTCCTTCACCGGCTCGTTGTGGCCTCGGACAGCTCGGCAGCTGCTCTGAGGATCCAGGTCCGGAACTCGACCGCGAAGTGCTCCAAATGCTGCTCGACCACGTCGGGAGCACAGGTGGCCGGCAGCGTGACCGAAAGCGTGGCGGTAAATCCGTCGGGTTCCTCGTCGAAGGCGTTGGCGATCGAGCCGACCACGGTTCCGTCCTGGAGGAGCATGTGGGACCGGCGGCCGCGTGGCTTCTCGCTCGTGACCGACGGCGACTCCGGCACCGTCACGACGCTGTCGTCCCACGGGCGCATGAAGAATGAGCACACGTACTCGCCGAGTGTCTCGACGATGTTGACGTCGCGGCCCGGCTCCGCGTGGATCGAGTAGTGCTCTGGATGTCCGGCCAGCATGACGTCTTCGCGGGCGAACGCACGTGAGAGCCAACCGGTGAACTCCGCCGCTGTAATGCCCTGAGCTCGGAGCATTGTCGTGCCAGTTGCTTCCTTGCCGCCGGACCGGTCGACGTGACTCTTGAGGAACTCGTCGCCGGAAGCGATCTCATCGCTGAGCAGGTCCAGCAGGCGGTCGCGGCCAAGGCGGCCCTTCAGCAGGTTTAGCGCTCGACGTGCGGAGAACAACTCGAACCCGTCGATGGTCCTGTCGTTGTCCTGGCCGGCCAGGCGCACCCATCGCTGCGATGCAGAGGTTGCGACCGGTTTCGTCTCGATGCTCATGTCGGATTCACTTTCTAGCGGATCAATGTGCCTGGACGGGGAGCTGGAGGTACGAGGCGTGCTGCCCGCCGGTGTGGATGACGTGCCGTCCGGTGTTGGCACCGGCGTACTCCCGGATCCCCGGCATGAGGGTGCCGAGCAGGTTCCGGGAACTGATGACGAATCTCAGCTGCTCTCCGGGGTGGAACGTCAAACCAAGCGGCAGAAGGTCGATCTCGACGTCGACGATCTCGCCGGATGACAGCTTCTCGACCCGGTCGAAGCTGTGCGCCGGCACATCAGGGGTCGACAACTTCTGGTCGAGATGCCGCGCGGACACCCGAAGCCGGCCGTCGGAGCCCTTGTATCGAAGGACGGTCGCACCGTGGTCGGTGAGGTCGTGTGCCATTGCGCTCTGGTTGGGGACGGTGAACGCCTGTAGCGGCGTTCCGTACGCATCGAGCTTCTGCATGAGCACGAAGAGGTCCATGTCGTCGGCGTCCCGCCCCTCCACCCAGAGGTGTGCCTTCGGATAGCCGACCAACACGGTCTCGTCCGCGAACCGGGTCAGGAACGACACGGCGTTCGGGTTGGAGGCCACCGCGTAGGTGGCCTCCGCATCGTCCGCCGGAGCTGTCGTTGTCAGCGTGCGGGCGCGGCCGTCCAGGTAGAACTTCGTCGGCGCAACGCCTTCCGGCGGGAACGTGTCCGCGGGGACGCCGGTCTGGTCGCCGCCCTTGAGGTCGAGGAGTGCGTAGCGGACGCGGGGTGTCTGGTCCCATCCGTTGTCCTCGCCCTTGAGGAAGTGGTCGAAGAATCTGCGCAGGTCCTCGACGTTCGCCTCGTCGTAGTAGTCGGGCCATTCCTGGGTGTTGTGGATGCGGAGCCACTTCTCGCGTGATGCGATCCTTCGCCAGGCTCGGAAGGTGCCCGCCGTGTGCAGAGTGTTCGAGTAGCTCGCGACGATGTAGGCGGGCACGGTGATCTGGTCGAACTCCGGGATCTTGTTCTCCCACAGGTCGGTCATGAGCGGGTAGCGCTCGGCCTCTGAAAGGATGTCCTCCTTGCGGTTCTTACCGAAGAAGCTCCCCTCCTGAAGCTGCTGGGCGAAACCGGTGTCAGGCATGCCGCCTCGCATCACGAGGTCGCGGTAGACGTCGCTGACACCCTCCCACGGGTTGATCGCGACCAGATGCGGTGGCTGCTCGGCTGCTGTGAACCACTGTGACGCAGCCAGATACGACGTCCCGCTCATGCCGATCTTGCCCGAGCTCCATTCCTGCTCGGCCAGCCACTCGATGAGGTCATAGCAGTCCCGGCCTTCTTGCCGGTCCCAGAGCACGCTGTCGCCCTCGGAATCGACGACGCCCCGGATGTCGGGGTTGCAGATCGCGTAACCCTGGGCGCACCAGTACGCCGGATCAGGGGCTTCGAACTTCGCCAGCCCCGACACGATCCCGTTGTCGAGACCCACCAGCCCGAACACTCCCATCACGCTGAGGGAGGTGCCCTGGCCCTTGCCGTACGGGCTCCACGCCACGATCACCGGGACAGGCTCGGTACCGGTGGGCCGGAACACATCGACGTAGATCGTCACCCCGTCGCGCAGCTGCACCGCGACGTCCTTCTCGAAAAGGATGTCGATCGGCAACGGCTTGAACGGCGGGGCGACCTTTGAACCCGCCTCCAAGGTCCGGGCACCAGGATCGAACCCGGTCAGAACACCAGTCCTCGGTGGCGGCAACGGCTGAGAGGGCACATACATCCTCTGGTCCTCGCCCAATACGAACTCCTTCGTTCGATACTCCTCGGCAGGCCTGATTAGGCCCCCCACGACTGGGTGCTGCCCCGTTCAGGCCGTCCGGAGCGCCTTGAGGAAGCCGATCTCCCCGGCTGCGGCGTATTCATGCAGCCCCTTCGCCTTCATGTCGGGCTGGTGCTCGTTCTGCGGCTCGGGGACAGCGGGGTTCCCGGTCCAGGAGAGCAACCGGCACACACGGCGCTTGATGCGCCACCCCGCCTTCGTCCGGACCAGCAGGTCGTCGTACCAGCCGGTGCCAGTCCACGTCGGGCCACCCTCGGCAGCCTCACGGACCAGTAGCCATTGGCCGTAGCTGAAGGCATGGGCCTGGTCGCCGTCGACGGCCACCAGCTGGCCCATCATCGTGTGGGCATGGCTGTCGAGTGAGTCGTGGAACCCGGCGAACGACTTCTTAAAGACCTCAAGTCCGTTCCACGCTGCGCCGGCCGGGCCGAATACCGCCTCGACGTCCGCCGTGAAGACGCGGTCGAACAGATCCCACTCGCGAGCGTCGAGAGCGAACGCATAGAGGTTCAAGACCTCGATGATCTCGGCCTTGTCATTGTTCACCATGCGAGTTCCTTCTCGTCACCAGGATCCCGGCCTCATGCCGGCCATCAGCTCATGTAAGATATTAACCCTTTATATGTTTGATCCTGCCGCGCAGTATTCTCTGTGTCAAGCACCACGTCGGCTGGTGCGTCAGGCCTTGTTGGCGACTGGCGCAGGGGTGAAACGATCAAGCGCGGTGATGCCCGCAACCTGGTGTGGCTCGGCGCCGGCCATGAGCCGTCCGTAGTTCTCGGACAGCGCCTCGAGGTTGAGGGCGCCGTGCAACGTGATGACCCGGGCGTCGCGCCACGCCCGCTGGATCGGCTCGGTCTCCATGATGGCAGTCGACCCGGAGTTCCGCTGCAGCAGCTCGATCGCCTCCGCGCACCACTTGGCCGCGTAGGCGGTCTCGAGCAACACCCGGCCGTTGAAGTGCTGCATGTACTTGGCATTCGCCGGCGTTCCAGCGGCAGCGAGGGCGCCGAGCCGGTCCGTCTCCTCCGCGTTGGCCCGAGTCATCAACACCGCCGACTGAATCTTCGAATGCACATCGGCGAGCATTAGATGCGTGAGTGGAGCCTCCAGCTGGTTCTTGTAGGTGGTCCCGCGGATGGGCCGGCCGCTCGAACGCTCGAGGAACCGTTCCAGCGCACCCTGAGCGATGCCAATCGACATGCCAGCCATGGTGCTGAACGCCCACCCCAGGTTGGGCACCTGCCAAAGGGAACCTTTCAGGCCGCTGTCCAGCGTGCGACCGGCAATGTCACTGAACTCGATCCCGCGATGGGCGGGGACGAACAGCTCGTCGCCGGTCAGCGTTACCGAGACACTGCCCGTGCCACACATGCCTGCCACGTGCCAGTCGTCGAGAAATCGGAGCTGGTCGCGCGGCACCTGGGCGGCCACGAGGTAGGGGCCTTCGGCGCCGTCCGCGATGCATCCCAGGTTGGTGAACGGCGCCCACAGTGAGCCGGTGGCGAACGCCCACGGCCCGCCGGTGACGACCCACCCGTTGTCGACCCTGCGCGCCCTCCCGCGCGAAGAGGGAAAGTGGCTCGAGCCGGCTACGCGCGGGCCTGTCCAGTCAGGCCCGTAGACCTCCTCGACGACCTTGGCGCCCGAGCCGGCGGGGATCCAGTTGGTCGAGGCTCCGCCCCATACGATCCAGCCCGCTGACCCGTCCCACTTGGAGACCTCGGTGACCACGTCGAGCTGCTGCCGCACGGTCAGTTCGAACCCACCGAACTCGGACGGGCTGCCAATGTCGAACACTCCTGTCGCAGCGAGATCGGCGATGGTCTCATCCGAGTGTCGACCGGCGCGCTCGGCGTCGAATCCGCGTTCCCTCAGCGTCGGCCCGATCTCACGTACCTTCTCGAGAATCGCCTCGAGCGTCGTGCCCGCAGCCTGGGTCTGTGACATCCCGGTCAACTCCTACGTCCGCTGAAATGTTCGTGATCAGCCGCCGGGCGCCAGCCGCTGCTCGCCCGTCGGCACGTTGGGGAATGCCGGTCGCCAGGCCGGTCCACTGGGTCATGGGGCTGACTCGCCGTGTTGGCGGGGCGTTGACCGCGCGTCCTGATCACGCGCGACGCCGCCCAGGCGGCTAGCGCCACGCGCCTGAGCCACTAGGATGGCGATCTGCCCGACTGCCCCGCTGGCGCCCGGTACGAGGACAGTCTCTCCCGGCTGGAGGTGCGCTTCCCCAACCAGGAGTAGGAAGGCAGCCGTGACGGAATTCCCCACTGCGGCGGCCAGGACCGGGTCGAGCCCGTCGGGCAGGGGCGGGAGTTCTTCGTCAGCGACCAGGACCTGGACGGCGAAGGAGCCGGGAGATGACGGTGACGCATGGCATGGGCGTAGACCCAGGAACCGGTCGGCTGGACGTCGGATTCGAGCACTCTGCCCACACACTCGCTGCCGGGCACGTAGCTGCTCTCATGACGCGCCGAGTGGGATGTTCTGGACGCTAGCGCGAGATCGAGCGGGTTCGACGGGATTGCCACCACGTCGACGAGGGAGGTGCCGCTCGTTCTCGGCGGCAGGAGAAGGCGGCCCAGTCGCGGGAAGGCGCCCGGGGCCTCGATGAACGCAGCCTCGACCTCGAGGGTCAGAGTGGCTTCGAAGTCACTCCGGGACTGCGTCCTCTGCATCTCGCGCGCCGCCTAAACATTAATAAGGTTTATTGGTTTGAACTATGCAGAGGGATCCTCTCTACTGTCAACCAGTTCCGGCCCTCATCGCGGTCTGGTTGCTTAAGAAAGCGAAGCGGATGAGGTCAGCGAAGCGCGGTCGCGGTCGCTGCCGCGGCCACCCCTTTCAAGGCGCCGACCCAGGTTTCGACCTGCTCCGTCGACGCGGCTGGGGGCAGTCCCGACATCCGGAGCGCGATGGGGGGCAGCTCAGGTTTCGTCGGCACCAGCACAACGATCGATGCGAGGTCGTACCGCTCCCCCGGCACCAGGTCCGGGCAGAAGAGTTCGGCCAGTTCCGACGTTACCTGGCGAACCACCCGCTCGTGCCTGGGAAGGCCGCCTGATTGCTCGAAGGCCGATAGCACGGCCTGATGACGTTGAAGCGTCTCCGGCGAGGCCGCAAGGATCGAATAGCCATTACGCCGCACCTTGTTGAGCAGCCCGAGGTTGATGTCGCGCCGTTCCTGGCTGTGGTCCGGTGAACGGCTCAACCACTCGTCCACCTTGTCCGGGGGCGACTCGGCCATGAAGACCGCACCGAACGGCGGCAACAGCGGCTGCCGATGGCCGAGTGGGAAAGGCTCGTCGACCGATGCCTGATTGGCCGCTAGTACCTGGACCGAGTCGTCGCGAATCTTGGCGACGACGCTGCAGTTGACTCCGAACTCGGCGCTGAGATCTTCAACCTGGGACCGGATCGTCTCGGCCACCTGCGCCGCCTGGATGAGGTCTGGGTCGGGTGCAGCGATGAACGAGCCAAGCGAGAACTGCCCGTAGCCACCTTGGAAGAACAGCAGCGGAAGTGTGGACCGCTCAACGGCGAACTGATGCACAAGCCCCGTCACCACGTAGTGGTCACCCGCCTCGCGGATCTCGGCGTAGGTGCACTCAATCCACGAGACCGCGCCCTCGAGGATGGGTGACCCGAGTGGTCCTGGTCGCCATGGCACGCCCTCGAACTTGCGGGCTCCGCCGGTCGCAAGCTGACGGCAGAGCGGCTCTTGGTCGGAGGCCAGAACGTTGGCGCAGAACGACTTCGCCGTCCTCAGATGGGCGAAGCTTCTGGAGCTGGTGGCGGGGAAGAAGGCGATCAGCGGAGGGTCGAGCGAGACCGATGAGAAGGTGCCCACAATCATTCCGGCAGGATTGCCGTCGGCAAGCATGGCGGTGACGGCAGCTACGCCGGTTGGGTAATGGCCCATAGTTTCGCGGAACCGGTCCGGGTTAATGGTGTCCAACGTGCCACCTCGAAGACTCACGTTCACACGCCAGTAGCCGGAAGGGAGCTCAGTACCGCACGCATGCACGGCTCGGTACAGAATTATGCGGCCTGCGCCCAGCAGACTCCTCCGCCGGAATCATCCGAGCAGGGCCCGATGCGCCGGCCTCGCAGCGAATCTGTCACTGACCCAACCAATGCCTTTATAACATGTCAACAGTTCAAAAGATATAGATGATCATCGACAGGATTACAGTCGAGTTCTAGTCCAGCGAGCAACCGGATGCTCCTAGCCTCGTCACGGGCCGTCGTCACAACAGCAATAACGGTTGAGATGTTTGTTGGTAAGATACCTGCATGAGTTCTGGTGCACCGCTGACCCGTGCACACGTACTTGCCAGCGAGATCGAGAAGCAGATCCTGGATCGGGAGTTTCTGCCAGGGCAGATGATCGGCACGCTCGACGAACTCAAGACCCGATCAGGATTCGCGCGGCCCACCGTGGCGGAGGCGGTCCGCCTTCTGACAGATCGCGGGCTCGCTGAGATCCGGCCTGGTCGTGGCGGCGGAGTGTTTGCAACGGCATCCAGCCCTATGGTGCGGATCCGCCACACTCTGCTCGCCGTGACCGACGCTCCAACGTCGGTGGCCGAGGCCGTGGCTGTTCGTGAGGCACTCGAGGTCCTGATCGACGTCGATGCCGCCAAGCACCGCACGACGTCCGACATCACCGAGATGAAGAAGCTCCTGAAGCGGCTTACCGTGGCGTCAGCCAAAGGCACGGCGCCGTTCTTGCGCGCCAACTGGGATCTCCACGAGCGCATCGCCCTCATCACACCGAACCAGACGGCGTCGGCGCTCTACCTCTCGATGACGCGATTCGTCCGTGAGCACGCGATCGGCGCCACGCATGACGAGGATCCCAGCTCTGCTGCGGCCTGGCTCCAGATACGCGTCGAGATCCACTCAGAGTTGGTGGCCGCGATCATCTCCGGTGACGTACCGCGCGTGAAGGCCGCGGTCGGCACGCACGCCGGGCTGGTCAGCACCGACTGACTGACACCGGTCGGGCGCCGGGCATGCGCATCCAGAGGCTTCAGACCTTCCGTCCGCGTCGGTGATCCCACGACCGACGTGGCCTCTTGAATGGCGACGGTCATCGGCGATCCAGTGAGTCTCGCCAGCAGCCGCGGACCGCTTCTGGCGGGAATCCTCGACCAGCCGGTCGGCGCCGTCCACGGATGGGGAGTGTTCGCGCCCGGCTTCGCCCTCAGCAAGGACTCCCCCGCCGCCGCACGGACCTGTCGGCAGCTGGCGGCCGAGGGAATCGGAATGCTGCGCTTCGACAACCTCGGTCTGGATGACTCCGATAGAGACTGGGGCGACGGCTCGTTCAGGGTCAAGATCGATGACACCGTGAACGCGGCACGGTTCATGGACGGGCAGGCGGAGTGGCTGGTGGCGGCAAGGCACTCACCCTGAAAAGAGCATTCGTTGAGCACATCCGCCGTGCGGAGCTGCGTCAGCACCTTCGCCAACTCGGGCTGTCACTCCTGGTGATGCACTTCCCCACGGACGAGACCGTCGGTATCAACAACGGGTGCAGCATCTTTCGAGGGGGAGGCATCCGCGCAGCTTCGTCGCCCTGGAGGGCTCTGACCATCTACTAGCCGCATCCGGGCAGGCTCAGGCGCTGCCCGCATCATCAGCGCCTGGGCGGACCAGTACCTGTAAGAATCGCCGGCGCAGGAGCATGTTGTGCACTCAGGTGAGCACGAACTTTGCGATGGCACTCAGCCCGGCGACCACGATCAGTCCCCGCAGCAGGGCCGGTGAAAGCTTGCGACCAATGCGGGCACCGATGACGCCACCAAGGATCGAACCCGCCGCGAGCAGGCCCGCTATTGCCCAGTCGATATCGGTGGAGAGAACGAAGACAGCAGCGGCGACGAAGTTGACCAGGCCGGCCTGTAAGTTCTTGAGCGCGTTGTGCCGTTGCTCGGTGTCACCGAGCAACAGCGCGAACAGTCCCATCAGAAGGACGCCCTGAGCGGCACCGAAGTATCCGCCGTAGACCGCGCTTGCTGCGGTCAGCGCCCACAACATGGGTGTGACGGCGCGTTTCGCACTCGAGCGTGATCGGCCAATGCGAGGGCCCACCAGCACGAGGCAGACCGCAACCAGGATGAGGATTGGCACGATGGCCTGAAAAGCTTTGCTGGGCAACCATAACAACAGGAGGGCGCCGACAACCGCCCCGGCAATCGAAGCCGTACCGAGCTGGACGATCCGATGGCGCTGCCCGATGAGCTCCTCACGGTATCCGTAGGCACCCGCGAAGGCGCCCGGAAAGAGACCCACCGAGTTGGAGACGTTGGCAACGAGTGGCGGGACCCCGAGGGCGAGAAGAACAGGGAACGTGATCAGTGTTCCGCTGCCCACCACAGTGTTGATCGTCCCGGCCGCTGTCCCAGCGAGCAGGACCGCCAGCTCCTGAAACAAGGTCACATCCGGCTTGGACCGGCCTGATCTCGTGCTGCTGTCCCATCGTCAGCTTGTGCCAACCAATCCCGCAGGGCTGCGCCATTGCCGTCCAGGACAGGCGGGGGGCGGTGTCCGGTCTTCGTCGTCTCCTGGCCGGTATCGTCGAAGAAGCGCAGCGGCGGGCCTGGGAGGCTCAGCGGACCGAGCCGCGCATGTTCGACGGAAATCGCGAGTCCCTGGCTGTGGACTTGGTCCCAGGTGTAGACCTCCTCCAGAGTCCGGACCTTCCCGGCCGGGATGCCCGCTCGGTCGAGCTGCTTCAGCAGGGGTTCGGCGTTGTGGACCGCGAAGACTCCTTCGACCACGGTGATCAGCTGCTCACGATGGCGTACTCGATCGTCGTTTGTCGCGAACAAAGGCTCATCCGCATCCAGGTCGAACGCGGCGCAGAAACGCCTCCACAGCATCGGGTTTCCGACCGCGACCTGGACGGCTCCGTCGGCGCACCGGAACATGCCGTAGGGCGCGATCGATGGGTGGTGGTTCCCGGCGGCCCGCCCGAGTTCGTGCCCGACGGTCCAGCGTGTGCCCTGGAAGGCATGTACAGACACTCCTGCTGCCAGCAGAGAGGTACGGACGATCTGCCCGCGGCCAGTGCGCTCCCGCTGCAACAAAGCAGCCAGCACTCCAGAGGTTCCGTTCATGCCGGCCAGCAGGTCGCAGATCGGGACCCCCATCTTCTGGGGGTCGTCCGGCCCAGAGCCGGTCAGCGACATCAGCCCGGTCTCGCCCTGGGCGATCTGGTCATACCCCGGCCGGGACGCCTCCGGGCCGTCGTGCCCGAAGCCAGTGATCGACAGGACGACCAGACCCGGGTTCAGTTCGAAGAGCGTCTCGCTGCTGAACCCGAGGCGATCGAGGACGCCGCTCCTGAAGTTTTCGATCAGGACGTCCGCGCGGTGCAGCAGTGACTCCATCACCGCATGGTCATCGTGATCCTTGAGGTCAAGGACCAGCGACTCCTTGTTCCGGTTGGCGCAGAGGAAGTAGGTAGAGTCCGGCGCCTGTCCGTCGCCCGGGTCGACGAAAGGTGGCCCCCAACTGCGGCTGTCGTCCCCAGCCGGGGACTCCACCTTGATCACCCGGGCGCCCATGTCGCCGAGCATCATGCCCGCGTGCGGACCGGCCAGCGCCCGCGAAATGTCTACCACGAGGTAACCGGACAACGGCCCGGTAGGGATGCTCTCCTCAGGCATGTGAGTTCGATGTCGCGTGCTGGGCTGCCCGGTGCTGGGCCAGAATGTCCTGGCCGAAGTCGTTTCCGGGGTCGCGCCAGACGCAGTGCACGTGATTGGCGTTGTCCTCCGTGTTATCGAACTCGACCAAAGTGACCGGCCCTTCGATCCGGAAGTAGTGCGGCTCGGCGATATCGTGCGACCCGGCCCAGACGAAGTGCAGGCCGTCCTGGCCGGCAGAGCGGATCCGGTCCATCTCCCGGCCCACCTGCTCCGGCTTCACGCGTTGCACGAAGGATTCGAGCAGGACGTCGAAAGCCTCCTGCTGGGTCGCGCCCATGCTTGAACGGGACAGACCCTGTCGCCGATCCTTGAACCAGCGCAGCGCCTCCCGGTCGGCGTCGGTGATGGGGGCGTCCCGGCGGCCAATGCCGTGGACGTCGGGCCACTCCTCTTCGCCGAGCACCGGGACGCACCGGGTCGCGAAGTCCGGCGGTGACGTGTGATGGATGGTGGCCGTGGCGATCTGGTCAGAGTCGAGCAGCTCGAGCAGGGAGAAACCCAGGTCCTCCTCGTGACCGAGGATGCGGAATGGCCCGATCCGGGCGGGCTCGGAACCGAGCAGCAGCGGGGTCGGCGACATCACGTCCTGCCCGGCGATAGTGAAGTTCAGAGCAAGATGGTGGCCGACCAGACGCCAGCCCCAGTCACTGTCCGGCTGCGGCTGGTTGAAGAAGGTGAGGAAGTAACCCTCCGGGTCGCGGAAGTGCGCGGCCACGTGCCCGAACATCGGCGCGTTCAGTTCCCGGAGCACATGCTCGTTCGCCATCACCTGCACGACCTGCCCGTAGCCCTCGACCGACATGCACTGGGCAATCAGCCGGTGAGCCAGGAATCTCTGGGTCTGGGTCATATCCCGGATAGGTACGCCGCGTCGTCCGGACTCGGGCAGGAAGTTCCAGTGGGTCCGGTTCTCGTCTTCCAGCGGAACCACGGCACGGCGCCGCTGCTCACCGTCGAGGTGGTCGTACAACGCCATCGCAGCGAAAGTCACCAAGGTGGTGTTGAAGTCGCCTGGGATCGGCCGGTGGGCCGGTTGGTGCAGAAGGGCGCCGCCAGCGGCCGTCCGGAGGTCGTGACCGGCATCGTTGGTCATGCTCTGACTCTCCCCTAGATATTTAGCTGGTTGCCCGGATAACGAGCATGCTGGCTGGCAGGGACGTGCGGTTCTCCACGGTGCGCAGCGTGCCCGCGGTGAAGTGCACAGAGTCGTAGCTACTCAACGCAGCCTCCTCGCCGTCCGCGGCCATCACGAGCTCACCGGCCAGCACGACGTAGACGGTCTCAGCGGCCTGCGGCGCCAGCTGAGCCATCGCGCCCGGAAGGTAGTGGGATAGGGCGACGGTGAACTTCTCCGTTGGGGTGGCCGAGCCACCTTGCAGACGGACGGGTCCCACTCCGTCGTGGTCCACCGGGCTGAACGGTTCGGCCTCACTCAGGCGGGTGATGCGCATAGGCATGGCGTGGATCAACCTCACTCTCGGAATCACTGGCACGTAACAGGTCTCGGAGCGAATGCAGCATCTCGGGAACGGCCGTCTGCAAGCCTGCCGCGAAGACGTAGAAGTCGGGCCGGGCGAGCAGCACCTCGCAGCCGCGTGACGCGAACCAGTCGCCGTAGACACCCTCCACGTCGCGCACCGGCCCGTCGGGCGAAACCAAGGAGGTCGTCCCGCCGATGTCTCTGAACCAGGCCAGATCCGGCTCCGAGACACCCTGCACCGGGTCCACGCCGTAGCCGATCAGCTGCCAGCTGCCGCCCACAACGTCGTCGAACAGGCCGATCCGGCCCTTCGCCTCCACCCGGCCCTGGACGGCCAAGCGCCCATCGATACCGGCGCTCGGCAGCGTCAGGGACGGCTCACCCAGGCGCGGGTGCGGAGGTTCGACGGTGAGCGAATCTGGATCGGCCAGCTCCGCCCTCATCCGGGCGTCCCGTTCGGCAGCGCGGACCGGGTCGAGCTCGCAGATCACCCGGCCCACTGCCACAGCTTCGTCGATGATCTCGCGGACGTGCCCGAGCCGCTCACTGCCGTAGCTGTCCAGGACCGTCTGCTCGGCCTGGCCGCGCTGCACCATGAGCAGTCGCCAGGTCAACGACCGGGCGTCGCGCAGGCCAGCGCACATCCCCTGGCCCAGGAACGGCGGCATCAGGTGAGCGGCGTCGCCGGCCAGGAAGACCCTGCCGCGGCGCCATTCCCGCGCCCAACGGGCACGGAACGTATACATCGCATGCCGCTCCAGCCGGGCCGTCTGCGGGGTGATCCCCCATGGCGCCATCAAGCGCCACGCCGTTTCAGGCCGGCTGAGTTCCTCGGCCGTGACGTCGGCGCGGCGCATGAACTCGAAGCGCCGCCTGCCGGGCCCGCTGTTCACGGCCGTCGCAGGTTGGGCCGGATCGCAGTACTGCGTGACGAAGGCGTCCCACTCACGGTCGACCAGCGGCTCGTAATCCACCACAAGCCAGTCCGCTTCGAAGCCGGCGTCCTCGACCGAGATGCCGAGCATGGAGCGGACCGGGCTGTTCGCGCCATCTGCGGCGATCAGCCAGGAGGCTGTGATCGCTTCCGTGTCCGCCTGGCCGCTCGTTCGCGCGACGGTGAGCGACACAGTGCCCTCATCCTGGTTGATCGCCTCCGCCGACCATCCCCGCAGCACCTTGACATCCGGCAACGCCTCGGCCATCTGCTCAAGCACCTGCTCAAGGTCCGGCTGATAGAAGCCGTTGGTGTTGGCCCATCCGGACTCCGCAGTCCGATTCCAGTTGATCGCCTGGAGGAGTTCCCCGTCTGCGTTGCGCATCTGGTACCCGCCGCGCTCACCCCGCGAGGGCTCGAACAGGTCCGTGTGCTCGGCCATCACCCCAGCCGCCTGGAGGATCCGCAGCGCCTCGTGGTCAATCGTGCAGGCTCGCGGCATCGGGTAACGAGCAGGCCAGCGCTCCACCACGACGACTCGCCAGCCCTCCCGGGAGAGCAGGATCGCCGTTAACAGGCCGACAGGCCCGGCGCCGACGACGATGCAGTCGACCCGACCCTGACGGCCGCCCGCCGCCGAGTCACTCATCTCCGGCCTCTCCCGAATACAGCGATCTCAACCGCGGATCGCGCGCGACCTCGTCGGGCGTCCCCTCCAGGACGACCTGGCCGTGAGTCAGGACGAGCACCCGGTCGGCCAGGGAGAGCGCACGCTGGAGGTTCTGCTCCACCAGGACCATGGCCATCCCGTCGTCACGGATTCGCGCCAGTGCCGCATAGAGGGTGTCGATCATCACGGGCGCCAGGCCAAGGCTGACCTCGTCGAAGATGGTCAGCTTGGGTGAACTCATCACCGCCCTGGCGATTGCCAGCATCTGCTGCTGCCCGCCCGACATCGCGGTTCCGGGCTGGTCCAGCCGCTCGCCGAGCAGAGGGAAGATGTCGCAGACGTACGTCAGGTTGGCAGCGGCCGCTGTGTTATCGAGATAGTCCGCCGCCAGCAGTAGGTTTTCGCGGACGGTGAGAGTTCCGAAGATCCGCCGTCCCTCCATGCAGTGGGCGATGCCGGCCCGTGCAACTCCGTGCGATCCCATGCCCGAGGTCGGTACGCCATCGACCTGCACCAACCCTGAAGCGATCGGAACATCACCACTGATCGCTCGAGCGAGCGAGCTCTTGCCGGCCCCGTTGGCACCCAGCAGAGCCACGACCTCGCCCGGATTGACGCTCATGTCGACACCGCGCAACGCCTGGACGCCGTCGTAATCCACGCGTAGGTCCTGCACCCTCAAGACGGGCTTGGAGGCGGACCTGAGAGTCCGGTCACGAACCGCGCGGTCGATCCCACCACCCGCCGCCGTGCCCAGGTAGATGGCCGTGACCTGCGGATCGCGCAGCACATCAGCCGTGGCGCCCAACGTGATCTGCTTTCCGAAGTCCAGGACGACGGTCTCGTCGGTGCAGGCCGTGATCACTTCCATCACGTGCTCGACGACGACGAGAACCTCTACCTCCGAACGTATTTCGTTGATTAGACCGATTAGCTCCGCTATCTCGGACTCGACAAGGCCACCGCCGATCTCGTCGAGCAGGAGCACCCGGGGCCGGAGCGCGAGCGCCCGCGCCAGCTCCAGTCGCTTTCTCCGTAGCAATGGGAGACCGCCGGCCAGATCCTCGGCCTGTTCCAGAAGCCCCGTTCGCGCGAGGATCTCGCGGCTGCGCCGGAGCGAGGCGGATGCGCTCTCGTGCGCACCCTGTGCGTGTCGGGCGGCTAGCAGCAGATTCTCGGTGACCGTCATCCCGGAGAACGGACGCGGGATCTGATGGGTCCGCCCGACACCGATCGCGGTCCGCCGGGATGCACCCCAGCCAGACACGTCCTGGCCTCCCATCAGGACCCGTCCCTGGGTCGGTGCCAGAGCGCCGGAGAGCAGGCTGATAAGCGTTGACTTGCCGGCGCCGTTCGGGCCGATCACGCCCAGCGACGTTCCCGACTGCACTCGGAGGCTGAGCGAGTCGACCGCCGTCACACCGCCGTAGCGCTTGGTCAGCGACTCAGTGGCGATGACGGCCGTGCCCTCCGTCGTGGAGCCGGGGTCAGTGACGTGCGAGACGGTCACGCCGACCTCCCAGGAACTGTCGTGCGGTGCCCCAGATGCCGCGAGGAGCAAACCGAATCGCCAGGATGATCACGAGGCCGTTGACGGTGGCCTGCACCTCGGGGACGTCGCGGAGCACCTGATTGAGGACTACCACGAAGAGAGCTCCGAACCATGGACCGGCTTGGGTGCCCAGCCCGCCGACGATCGCCACCGTCAGGATCTGCACGGTCCAGACGATGCCGAATGAGCTGTAGGGTTCCACCGCTCCTAGCCGGAGAGTCTGCAGGGCACCAACCACACCCATGATGAATGCCGCCAGGGCGAAGGCCCAGAGCTTGGTCCGGAAGGTGGGGACCCCCATCTCCTGGGCCACGTCCTCGTCGTCCCGGATGCTGCGCAGCGACATCGACGCTGGAGTCCTCAGCACGGCGCCGATGACCACCGTGCTGATCACGGCGATGGCCAGGACGATCCAGTAGAGGACGTAGAAGTCCGGGGCTGCGGTGTTCAGGATGATGCCACTAGCCCCTTTGAACGTCTCCGAGTTCACGGCGAAGATCCGCAGGGCCTCTGCCAGTGCCAGGGTGGCCACGGTGAAGTACAGGCCGCGCAGCCGGAACAGCGCCGGGCTGACCAGCACGGCGAACGTGGCTGCCACCACGCCACCGGCCACCAGTAGGAGCGGGAGGGCCCATGCCTGCCCGTTGGACAGCAGCACGGACGTGTAGATACCGAGGCCGACGAACGCGCCCGAGCCCAGGGAGGCCAAGCCGGTGTAGCCGGCTAACAGGTTCCAAGCGGTGGCCAAGGCGACCAGCTGGAAGAATTGGTAGCCAATCTGCTGGTAGTACGGGCCGGCGATGAAAGGCAAGCTGGCGGCCGCCACCGACACGACCAGCAGGACGACGATTCCCCTGGCCGGGCTTCGGGGGGGCTTACGCGTCGTCGCGGCTGGACCGGAGTGGCTCTGTGTGATCGTCGTAGTCATGCCGTCCTCCCGTAGAGGCCTTGCGGCCTGAGCACGAGCAGCATGAGAAACGCGAGCAGACCGAAGAAAAGCCGATAGCCGTCTCCGTAGAAGTAGGCTCCCCAGGCCTCCACCAGGCCGAGCAATAGCCCACCGACCACCGTGCCCTGGATGCTGCCCAGCCCGCCGATCACCACTACAGCCATACCGGTCAGGAGGTATTCGGTGCCGGAGGTCGGGGTGAACGAGAAGCACATGCCCAGCAGGGCGCCAGCGACGGCCGACGTGGCCGCGGCCAGCGCGTACGTGAGCGTCTTGAGCCAACCCACCCGGACACCGAGAACCGCTGCCGCACGGTCGTCCTCGCTCGCAGCCCGAAGTCGCCGACCGAACGACGTCCGGGTTACAAGGACGAACACGGCGGCGCAAACGGCCATCGAGACCCCGAAGGCGATCAGGTAAATGTACGGGACCGTGATCGAGCCGATCTCCAGCACCGAGCGGGTGTAGGGCCGGTCGATGGACCGGGTATCGCCACGGAAGATCAGCACCAGCACGTTCTGCACGACGATCGAGAGCGCGAACGTCGTGATGAGAGGGGCATCGGCGCCGTGCTTGATCAGAGGCTGGAGCAGGGTTCGCTGGATCGTTCCGCCGATGACCGCCCCGGCCAGGGCGATCAGCGGCAGTCCAAGCAGGGGGTCCAGGCCCCATCCGGCATAGACCGAAAAAGCCACGTAGGAGCCGATCACCACCAGGTCCCCATGCACCAGGTTCACGAGCCTGGTAACGCCCAGGACGAGCGACAGCCCCAAGGCCGAGGTGGCGAACAACCCTCCGATCAGGAGGCCGCTCAGACTCGCCTGGAGCAGACCAATCATGACTTCTCTGCGGGGAACGGGAACAGGAACTTCGCGTTCGCCTTGTCACTTGGCCAGACGATCTTCACCTTGCCGTCCTGCCACTGCGCCTTGGTCAGCTCGAGCGGAGAGGTGTGGTCGGCACGAAACTTGACCGGGCCGACCGGAAAGGTCTTGTCGGTCTTCGCGATTGCGTCGTCGATCGCCTTCGCATCAAGCGATTTCGCCGCTGCGATGGCATCGAGCAGGACCTTAGCGGCGGTGTAGGTGTCCGCGATGTGCTGACTTACTCCAGGCCCGACCTGTTTGGTGAAGGCGGCGGCCAGTTCGGCGGAACCCGGGTAGCTGAAGGAGGCGTCCCAATAGGCGGCCACGGTGACCCCATCGGCCAGATTGCCCAGTGCGTCGGCGAACTGCTGCGGCTCGGCACCCTTCTCCATCACAACGACCTTCGGTGTGTAGGCAGCGGTTGCCATCTGCTTGCGGATCGAAACGGCTTGCGGCGTCACGGCATCGACGAACAGCACGTCCGCACCCGAGGCCTTGGCCTTGCGCACCGCCGCGCTCAGGTCGGTCGCGTCGGTCGGGAAGGACTCATTCAGGACCACGTTGTAACCTGCGGCCTTGGCGTCGGCGGGCATCTGCGCCGCTAGCGCCACGCCGTCGGGACCGTTGTCATGCAGCAGCGCAACCTTGCTGTTGGTCTTGATGTTGTTGTCCCGCAAGCTGTTGAAGGTCAGGTTTGGCAGCTTGGTCTCGTCGAAGAAGATGTCCCAGGACCATTCCCACTTCTTGGCCGCCCCAAATGCCGAGACCGGGGCGCAAGCGGTGACGAAGGGGACCTTGGCTCGCTCCGCCGCGATCGCACCGGGAATGACCAGTGCAGGCGTGCACGATCCGAGCAACGCGTTCACCTTGTCCGCGGAGACCAGCGAGTCGATGTTCGAGGAGACCGTGTTCGGATCGGTCTTGTCGTCCAGCAGCTTCAAGGCGACCATCAGCTTCTTGCCGTTGATATCGATGCCGCCGCCCTCGTTGACCTCCCGCACGGCCTGCTCGTAGCCAAACTTCTCGAAGGAACCGAAGCTGGCCAGCGGGCCACTGGTTGGGATCGAGGCACCGATCACAATCTTGGTGGCGCCAGAAGATGAGCTGTCGCCGTTCTTCACGCCCCCGCAGGCGGCCAGGGCCAGGCTGCTGATGGCAACCAACGAGATGGCTCTGGCGCCGAACCGGTCGAATCGCTTCATTGCGTTATCCGATCTGCTGGTTGGTGGGCTCCTGCGCCCGGTGCGGTGCTTCAGGCCTTGCGACGTCGGGAAGCTAGAAGGTCAGGGTGCGGTCAGCTCCGGAGTGGCCGGATCCAGCTGGGCCGGTCTGTGCTCGACCACACGCGAACGGACCGAACCGATCCCCTCGATCGCCACCTCGACCTCATCCCCGGCATGCAGCAGCCACGCCGGGGTACGGGCGTAGCCGACCCCGCTGGGAGTCCCTGTGGCCACTAGATCGCCAGGCCGCAGAGTGAAGGTCCGGCTGATGAAGGCCAGCAGCTTTGGCACCGGGAAAATCATCTGATCCGTGCTCGCGTCCTGTGTGACCTCACCGTTGACCCGGGCGGTGATGCGCAGGCCGGACGCCGGGTCTGGGGCGTCATCCGTGGTCACCAGCTGGGAAACGGGGCCACTGGAGTCAACGTTCTTGCCGATCGTCCATTGGGTGGTGAGTTTCTGGGCCCGACGAGCGGTGATGTCGTTGAAACACCCGTAAGCGAAGATCGCCTCTTGGGCCTGTTCCGGCGTCGCTGTGGAAAGCGGGCGCCCAACGACCGCGAGCAGTTCAGCCTCCCAATCGAGACCGTCCTCATCCACGGGTACTACGACCTCATGCCCAGAAACCGCCAATGAGGGGGTCCAACGACCGAAGATGGTTGGGTGGTCGGGGATCGAGAAGGGGCCCTCGTCCACGTGGGCGGCGTAATTCAACCCGACGCAGAGCACGCGAGCGTCCGGACGGACAGGAGGCACGAGCTCGACCGTTTCCGGGTCGAGGAGCGGCGTGGCGGCGAGGTACTCCTGCGTCGCGTACACGTAAGGGTTTTCCCAGAACTGCGACACCTCGGCCAGGGGTCTCAGACCGTCCTGGGTGACAGCCACGACGATCACTTGTCGGCCGTCTCGGACACCTGTGAGATGCATAGACGCTCCGCTCGAAAACACCCGGATGGTTCGGGTGTTAAATATTGTGAGTGAGCACTGCGCCTGTCAAGAAGTCCGGTAAATTGGCCGGGTGTTTTCCAAACCGCTCGCGCGCGCTCAGCAGCTGGCAACTGAGATCGAGCAGCTCGTCACCGATCGTGGGCTAAGGCCCGGTGATCGCATCGCCACCATGGACGAGTTGCGCGAGCAGACCCGCTACGGGCGCGCAACCATCGGCGAGACGGTCCGACTGCTCTCTGAGCGCGGCACGGTCGAGGTTCGGCCCGGTCGCGGAGGCGGCCTCTTCGTCGCGGATGCTAACCCGGTTGTCCGCCTGCGCCGCACGTTGCTGACCGTTCCGCAGGGTAGATCAACGGTCAGCCACGCGATCGCTGTACGGGAAGCCCTAGAGGAGCTGATCTCGGTTGACGCTGCTCGGCACCGCACCGAGGCCGACGCCGCGGACCTGCGCAAGCTCATGCAGGTGATGTCCGAAAGTGGCAGGGACTGGGACGCCTTCATGGCGGCCAACTGGATCCTGCACGAACGGATCGCCGCGATCACCCCGAACGAGCTGGCCAGCGGGGTCTACGTCGGGACGATCCGATGTGTGGCCGAGCTCGCCGTCCGCGCAGAGACCTCAGCCCAGGACGACGCCGGGGACTATCTCGACCTGCGGGTCGCCATCCATGCCGAACTCGTATCGGCCATCATCTCTGGCGACGAGTCCCGGACCACCAATGCGGTGGAGGCGCACCGAGGATTGACCATCGGTTCTCAGGGCCGAACGGTGGGCGACCTGTCCGCAACGGCGGCCGAATAAATACCGCGCAATCCGGTGAACACCAGCACCCGGGACGTCCTGGTCACATTCGACCTATTCAGCGCCCTGATCGACTCCCGCGCGGGCGGTTCGGCGTTTTTCGAGCAGCTGGCCGGACATCGGGGCTGGTCGCCCTCCGGGACCGAGCTCTACGACGATTGGGACCGGCGGAACAAGCTTTCTCAGCGGCTGACCGATGGGTGGATATGCTTCGCCGAGCACTCCCGCCGCGCGCTGGCCGACTCCTACGGGGAGCTGGGGCTCGACGGCGACGCCGAGACGGACGCCGTTGCTCTGCTGGATGACATGGCGAACTGGCCGCTGTGGCCAGACGTCATCGACGGGCTCCTGGTTCTCTCCCGGCAGTGCACGGTTGGTGTCCTCTCGAATGTGGACGACGAGATCTACCGGCAGACCCGAGTGGCCGCGCTGATCGACGAGGACGCCGTTCTGACCTCCGAGCGGTTGCGAGCGTACAAGCCGCGGCCCGACATCTACCGGCGGGCCGCCGATTGGGCCGGCAACCGTACCTTCGTACACGTTGCAAGCTCAGCACGCGATGTCCGCGGCGCCCTAGAGGCCGGGCTGACCGTTTTCCGGCTCGCCCGCCCCGGACATGTGCTCGACGCCCAAGGGCCGACTCCCGAAGTGGAGATCAATTCGGTTACGGAGGTCGCCAACCGGCTCGAGACCGCGGTCTATGAGGTCGGGGATACCGAGCTTCGGTAAGGTAGAGCTGATGTCGCTTCGTCGGGCGGACTGCTCGCTCTTGCGCTGGGCGCCGCGCTGCTGACGTCTCTGAATCACCTGCATTCGATGCTAGGCAGCGGCTAAGGCACCCAGAGCATGACTCCGACGGTCCTGATCGACTCTGGTAACCGCGACCATCACCAGATGACATTACTGACAGTTCTCCGACCTTAGAACTCGTGATCACCGGCCAGTTCGCACCATGCTTGGTGTCCGAACGAAGCGTCCTGACACCTCAAAACAGACAAGCGTGCACGTGAGATTAGTGGGGCAGGTGCGACGATGCCATCGCGCCAGCCCTCAGAAGCCACTCTGAGAGCACCGTTCGGCACCATTTTGCACCACGTTTGATGCCACGCCTGCCCGCGCGGGTCAGCGGTCGATCATGGCCTGCATCTGTTCGTTGTAGCGGTTTCCGTGCACCGTGATGCGGGCTGAGGCTTCGTCAAGGTCTTGCATGTCATCAGTGGTCAGGGTCAGGTCGGCTGCGCCGAGGTTTTCCTCGAGTCGTTCGAGGCGACGCGTGCCGGGGATGGGTGAGATCCAGGGTTGCTTGGCGAGCAGCCAAGCAAGTGCGATCTGAGCGGGAGTGGCCTTCTTCGCTTCCGCGATCCGGCGGACCAGGTCGACGACGGCCTGGTTGGAGTCCCGGGCCTCAGAGGTGAACCGCGGAATGCTGGACCTGATGTCGCCGTCCGCGAAATCGGTTGTGGCGCTGACGGTTCCGGTGAGGAAGCCTTTGCCTAGCGGGCTGAACGGGACCAGTCCGATGCCTAGTTCGGCCAGGGCCGGAATGATCTCGGCTTCGGGCTCCCGCCACCACAAGGAGTACTCGCTCTGCAGCGCAGCCAACGGCTGGACGGCGTGAGCGCGGCGGATGGTCTGCACTCCTGCCTCGGAGAGCCCGAAGTGCTTCACCTTGCCCGCCTCGATGAGTTCTTTGACTGTGCCGGCGACATCCTCGATCGGCGTCTGCGGGTCGACTCGGTGCTGGTACAGCAGGTCGATGGTGTCGACGCCGAGCCGCCGCAGCGACCCGTCGACCGCCCGCCGGATGGAAGCTGGCTGGCTGGACAGCCCGGTCTGACGGCCTTCGTCGTCGAAGGCGAACCCGAACTTGGTGGCAATCACAACCTGATCACGAACCGGCTGCAGCGCCTCGCCGACCAGTTCCTCATTGACGAACGGGCCGTACACCTCGGCGGTGTCGAAGAAGGTCACACCTCTGTCCACAGCTTCGCGCAGAAGCGTGATCATCTGGCTCCGATCGCCCGGGTTCGGGCCGTAACTCTGGCTCATGCCCATACAGCCGAACCCGATCGCAGAGACCTCCAGCTGATCACCCAGGGTTCGCATCTCCACGAGGTACTCCTTCCTATCCAATGGCTCTATCCAACGGCACTGTCTGAAAGTACTTTCACGAGAACATAAATCGTGGAATCAGATACTCCTGTGAGGTGCTTGCCGCGCCGGACGTTAGAGGACGTCCTTGGCGACGCCGACCGCGGACATGGCCTTGGGCCAGCCGGCGTAAAAGGCGAGATGGACGATCATGGCTTTGATCTCGTCTTCGGTGAGCCCGTTGTCCAGGCCGCGAGTCAGGTGGCTGCGTAGCTGTTCAAAGCTGCCGCTGGTGAGCAGGCTGGCGCAGGTGATCAGGCTGCGATCCCTCGGTGACAGTTCGGGCCCGGCCCAGACGTCACCAAAGAGGACGCCGTCGGTCAGCTCGACCAGCTTGGGCAGGAAGTCGCCGATCAATTCCTGGGCCGGGGTCTTCGACGGTTGGTCTTGTGATGACTCGGTCACGTAAGTCCTTCCTCTGAACGCTGTGCCGTGATACCGGCCGCGGATGCTGGGCGGGTCTGGTTGCTGGTAGGAGCCGAGCTGGCCTGTTGGTGCTGAGTGCGGGCCCAGCTGGCGAGGAAGCCGAGTGCTTCCGCTGACGGGCTTGAGGGTTCGACGGTGTAGGTGATGATGGTCAGGCCGGGATCGCCCGGCAACGTCAAAGCCTCACCGGTCAGCTCAATGTTGCCGGCGACGCGGTGGTGCATCTGCTTGGTGGCCGTGCGATGGAGTTTGACGTTGTGGGCGGCCCACCAAGTGCGGAATTCTTCGCTGCGGGTGGACAGTTCACCGACGAGGTCGGTAAGGCCTCGGTCGTACGGGTTCCGGCCGCCCTCGATGCGCAGGGCGGCGACGCTGTCTCGCGCGACGGTTGCCCAGTCCGCGTAGAACTCGCGGGAGCGCTGATCGAGGAACAGGTACCGCACCAGATTGAAGCCGGAGGTGTCGCCGGTCTGGTCGCCGAGGGCCTCGGCGAAGAGGGCCCTGCCAAGGGTGTTGAGGGCGAGGATGTCCATGCGCGCGTTGCGGACGTAGGCCGGCGCGGACATGCCGTCGAGGATCAGGCGGACCCCGGCTCGCAACCCGAGCTTGCGGCCGCGACCGGGCGACGCCGAGCCGGTTCCTTTCGAGGCGCGCGCGGGTCCGGCGTTGGCCACGTGGGCCAGGTCGAAGAGGTGGGTGCGCTCGGACTCATCGAGCTGTAAAGCCGCGGCGAGCGCTTCGAGCACCTGCTGAGACACGCCAGTCAGGTTCCCCCGCTCCAGGCGGGTGTAATAGTCAGAGGAAATGCCGCTGAGCACAGCGACCTCATCTCGGCGCAAACCTTTCACCCGGCGGTTGCTGCCATACAGCGGCAACCCGGCCCGCTCAGGGCTAAGACGGTCCCGGCGAGTCGTGAGGAAGTCGCGCACCTCTTCGCGGTGGTCGCGGTGATGGTCCATGCCCCGACGGTACGACGCGGCCCAGCAGGCGAAGGAGGGTCTGGCATTACCTGTAATAGCTGACACTCCCTCATCCGCGCGAAGAACCCTTGGATGGGCACATGACCTTCACGAGAAGGGGGCCGCGAGATTGCGTCTCACCGGCCGAGGTGATGCCGCGGCGCTCGCTACTTCTGGGGCTGATTGCTGCTGGCGGCCTGGCTGCGGGTTGTTCGTCTGCCAGCGACTCCACAACCAGTGCGGGCGGCCTCTACCCCCCTTCCTCTGCCACCTCACCGACGGTCTCGCCCAGCACGACTGGTGACCGGCGTTCGTCCCGGGTCTTGCTGGCGTATTTCTCCCGGGCGGGTGAGAACTACTACTACGGCGGGCTGCGGACCCTCCATGCTGGAAACACTCAGGTGCTAGCGGAGAGCATCCGGGACCGGATCGGCTGCGACCTGTACAAGATCGAAGCGGCCGATCCCTACCCCGATCGTTATGACGCGACCGTGGCCCGCAATGTGGACGAGCAGACCGCGGACGCCCGCCCGGAGATCTCCGGCCAGCTGCCGTACCTAAATGGGTACAACGTGGTCGTGCTGGCCAGCCCGATCTGGAATGTCCGCCCCCCCATGATCATGAAATCGTTCACTGAGCCGCTGGACTTCACCGGGAAAACCGTCCACCCCGTCGTCACTTACGCCGTCAGCGGGCTAGGCAACGCGGAGCGGGAGTACCGGCAGTCCTGCCGCGGCGCAACCCTTGCTCAAGCCCTGGCCGTTCAAGGTGAACGGGTGACGACCTCGCGCCGAGACATCGAAACCTGGCTACGCGCAAACGGTCTGGCGACCTGACACCAAAGCATCGACCACCTAGGAGTCAATGAACATGAACAACTTCACCCTCAACAACGGCGTCGAGATCCCGGCCCTCGGCTTGGGTGTCTTCCAGACCCCGCCCGACGAGACCCGCGCCGCGGTCACCGCAGCGCTGGAAACCGGGTACCGGCTGGTTGATACGGCCGCAGCCTACGGAAACGAACGACAGGTCGGCGAAGCTATTGCCACTTCGGGGGTGCATCGCGACGACGTGTTCATCGAAACCAAGATCTGGATCAGCGACTACGGGTACGACCAGACACTGCACGCCTTCGACAAGAGCGCCGGCAAACTCGGCGTCGGCCAGATCGACCTGCTCATCCTGCACCAGGCCCTCCCATCGGCGTTCGACAAGACCCTGGACGCCTACCGGGCCCTGGAAACCCTGCTGGGCGATGGCAAGGTCTCAGCCATCGGAGTCAGCAACTTCATGGTCGAGCACTTGACCCGGCTCCTCGACGTGGCGAATGTCGTGCCTGCGGTCAACCAGATCGAAGTGCACCCCTACTTCCAGCAGCGCGGCGTCCAGGCTTTCGGTGCCCAGCACGGGATCCTCACCCAAGCCTGGTCACCGATCGGTGGCATCACCATCTACCGCGACAGCAGCCAGAACGGCCACGGCAGCACTCTCGACGACCCGGTCATCGGCAAGATCGCTGAAGCCCACGGCCAGACCCCCGCTCAGGTCATGCTGCGCTGGCACCTGCAGGAAGGCCGCTGCGTGATCCCAAAATCCACCAAGCCACACCGCATTGCCGAGAACTTCGACGTCTTCGACTTCGACCTCACCGGCGACGAACTAGCCGCGATCGACGCCCTGGACACCGGGCAGCGAGGCGGACCCGACCCAGCCGACATCACCCTGGAAAGCTTTGGCCGCGAGATCCCCGAAGCCTGAACGTCCTCCAGAGCTGGAACAAGGAGATAGATCAGGGAGATGAGCACGAACGACAATGCCGGGCGGGTCGCCGTCATCACCGGCGCGTCCTCGGGCATCGGTGAGGCCACCGCCCGCACCCTGGCCGCGGATGGCTACCGGGTGGCCCTGCTGGCCCGCCGCATGGATCGGATCACCGCACTGGCCGGGGACCTGGGCGAGGCTGCGCTTGCGATACAAGCTGACGTGACCGACCGCAATAGCCTGGTCGCGGCCGCCGACCGAGTCGCGGAGGACCTGGGCGGAGCGCACGTGCTGGTCAACAACGCCGGCGTCATGCTGCTCGGCCCCTTCGGCAGTGAGCAGCGTGAGGACTACCGGCAGATGATCGACGTCAACCTGGCCGGCGCCATCACCGCGACCGAAGTTTTCCTCGGCCAGCTCAAAGCTAGCGCCGCCACCCGCGGCGGCGACATCATCAACATCTCTTCGGTCGCCGGGCGCACCGCGCGAGCGGGCAACGGCGTCTACGCCGCCACCAAATGGGGAATCAACGGCTGGTCAGAATCCCTCCGCCAAGAACTCCTGCCCGATATCCGCGTCACCCTCATCGAACCCGGCGTCGTCCCCACCGAACTCCCTGCC